>CAZTCU010000034.1:0-16215 GCA_964612235.1 uncultured Rhizobium sp. | reverse complement strand
CAAAAAAAGTAGCTGATTTCCGAGAGAGCGCAGCCATAATGGGGCCTCACGATATTTGGAGGAAATCCATGGCGAAGCCGGAATCGGTAGGACTTTCATCGGCGCGGCTGGCGCTGCTCGATTCTGTGATGAAGGCCCGTTATGTGGATTCCGGGCAATTGCCGGGATTGCTCACGCAAGTCTGGCGCAAAGGTGCGCTGGTGCATACCGGCATGGCGGGCTTGATGGATATCGAGCGCAACAAGCCGATGCGCGAGGACGCGATCTTCCGCATCTATTCCATGACCAAGCCGATCACCGCCGTAGCCCTGATGATGCTGGTCGAGGAAGGCAAGATCGGCCTCGACGACGATGTGCACATGCATATCCCGGCGTGGAAGAAGCTCGGCGTCTATGCGACCGGCATGCCGACATTGCTGGCGAGCGCGCCGCCGTCGTTCATCACCACGCCAACGAAGCGGCCGATGAAAGTTGTCGATCTCGTCACGCACACGTCGGGCCTCACTTACGGCTTCATGATGCGCACGATGGTCGATGCGGCCTATCGCAAACAGAAGATCGCCGATTTCCAGACGCCGGGCGGGCTCGATGCGATGATCGAGGATCTGGCGAAACTGCCGCTCGATTTCTCGCCGGGCGATTACTGGAATTATTCGATCTCCATCGATGTGATGGGCTATCTCGTCCAGAAACTTTCAGGCCAGACGTTCGGCGAATTCCTGCGCACGCGATTGTTCGAACCGCTGGGCATGAAGGACACGGCATTCCATTGCCCGCACGACAAGATCGAGCGATTCACCTCGTGCTATCAGCCGAAGCCCGGTGGCGGCATCACCATTCAGGACGACGCGCAGAAGAGCACCTATGCCGAGCCGCCAAAGCTGGAATCGGGCGGCGGCGGACTTGTTTCGACCGTCCACGATTACATGCGCTTCTGCCGGATGCTGCTGGCGAAAGGCACGCTCGACGGGGTGCAATATCTCTCGCCCAAGACGGTGGAGATGTTCAGCCTCAACCTTCTGCCAGACGGCAAGCTGATGGGCGAGATGGTGGCCGGGCCGGGCTTGTTCTCCGAAGCGGGCTATGGCGGCGTGGGCTTTTCCATCGGCTGCGGCGTGAACATGGATGTCGCGAAATCGCGGTTGCCGGGATCGGTGGGCGAATTCTTCTGGGGCGGGGCGGCGGCGACAGCATTCTGGATCGATCCGAAGGAAGACCTCACCGTCGTCTTCATGACCCAGGTGATGGGCTCCGAGTCGCGGCTGACCTTGCGCCGCGACCTGCGCACGCTCGTCTATTCGGCGATGACGGAATCGTTTGCGTAAAACCAGCCGCATTGACGCGCTGCGCAATTTGGTTTTATCAGTTCCTTCACGCGCAAGGTGAGGGAACGCGGTGTGACACCGCGGCTGCCCCCGCAACTGTGACCGGCGAGCTTTTCGTCCAACTGCCACTGGGCCGTTAAAGGTCTGGGAAGGCGGGCGAAAGCGACGGAGCCGGGAGCCAGGAGACCTGCTTTGTGCCGTCGTCCTGTTGCCGGTCGGGGTGCGCCGGGGGCAAGCGGGAATCCGCTGTGGCGACAAGTCGAGTCGTCGCGGGGGCTTTTCATGCTCAATGTCGAAATCGTTGCGTTTCCTCGCGCGACTCCTGAACCTCACAGGAGACCGCGATGCGGAAACATTTTCTCTACAGCCTGCCCTTCCTTCTCGGACTGAGCACAGCCGCCCAGGCCGCCGACGATTCCGAACTCGTTGTGGTGACGGCCACACGCACCGCGCAACCGGCGGATCGCACGGGTGAATCGGTTTCGGTCGTCACCGGCGAAGACCTCAAATTGCAGCAGACGATTTCGGTGACCGATGCGCTGCAACTGACGCCGGGCGCGATCATCACGCGCAACGGCGGCGTCGGGCAGAACGCCACCGTTTCGCTGCGCGGCGCGGAAGTGGGCCAATCGCTGGTGCTGATCGACGGCGTGCGGATCAACGATCCGTCCTCGGTCGACAACCAGGCGCTTCTGGGCGACGTGCTGGTCAACAATATCGATCGGGTTGAAATCCTGCGCGGGCCGCAATCGACGCTCTATGGCAGCACGGCTATCGGCGGCGTGGTGAACATCATCACGCGAACGGGCGGCGACAAGCCGGTCGATCTGCGCGCTTCGGCGGAAGGCGGTTCGTTCGACACCTATCGCCTGAACGCGGGCGCCAACGGCACTTACGACATGGTCGATTACGGCGGCGCGGTGAATTACTTCTCGACCGGCGGCATTTCAGCGGCCGACAAGGCCGATGGCAATCCTGAAACGGACGGCTATCGCAATGTCGGCGCGACCGGCAATGTGCGCGTGCATGTGCTGGACAATGTGAGCGTCGATCTGCGCGGCTACTACACGGCGGCGCGCAGCAATGTCGACGGATACAACGCCAGCTTCAGTTTTGGCGATACGCCGCAATACAACAAGAACTCGCTGATAGCAGGGTATGCGGGGCTGAATGCCGATCTGTTCGACGGACGCTTTCACAATCGGCTGGGCATTGTGGGCACGCGCACCGACCGGAAATTGTTCGGGGAGTTCGATTTCGTGCCGCCGTTTCCGTTCCTCGATCACGAGACGTTCAGCGGCAAGGGCGGAACAGCGCGCGTGGAATATCAGGGCACGTTCGATCTGAATGACAGCAACCAGATCACCTTCGGTGCGGAAAGCCAGCGCGACACCTATTCGAGCGAAGGCTTCGGCAATTTCCCCTCACCGCTGGAACAGGGTGCGAGACGCACGACGAGCGGCTTCGGGCAATGGCAGACCACCTTGTTCGATCAGCTCACGCTGACGGCGGGCGTGCGCTATGACGGCGACTCGCAATTCGGCGGGCACACTTCGCTCAAATTCGCGGGCGCGTGGGAGGTGCCGGAGTGGGGAACGGTGATCCATGCGAATTACGGCGATGGGTTCAAGGCACCTTCGCTTTATGAACTGTTCTCGCAATATTCCAATCCGTTGACCAACCTGAAGCCGGAAACCGCACGCGGCTATGAAGTGGGCGTGAAGCAGCGCTTCCTCGACGACCGGATCAGTGCCTCGGTGACGTGGTTCTCGCGCAAGACGAAGAACCAGATCGATTTCTTCTCCTGCCCGTTCTCCCCGCCGTTTCCGGATGGCTGCGATGTGCGGCCATTCGGCTTCTACTACAATATCGGACGGACGCGGGCGCAGGGGGCGGAGTTCGAGATCGCCGCCGACCTGTTCGAGAACGTCACCGCGTCGGTCAACCTGACCGACATGGCGTCGGAAGATCTCGACCTGCGCACAGACCTCGCGCGCCGTCCGCGCGTCACGGCGGGCGGCAGCCTGTTCTGGACGCCTGTGGAAGGGGCGTCGCTGGGATTGACCGTGGCGCATGTCGGCGACCGTTTCGACCAGGCCGAGGAAACGCAGCCGCTTGGGGACTACACGCTCGTCAACATTCTGGGATCCTATCCGATCAACGAGAACTTCGCGTTCTTCGGGCGGGTGGAGAACCTGTTCAACGACCGCACTCAGCCGGTCTTCGGATATGGCGCGCCGGGACGGGCGGCTTATGTGGGGATCAGGGCGGCCTTCTAGTATCGCGTTCGGCGTGGCACAGTCCGGTGGATCGACATCCACCGGACTTGCTGCTCATGCCCTTTCAGAAACTGCTCATCGCCAATCGCGGTGAGATTGCCATTCGCATCGCGCGCGCTGCCGCCGACCTCGGTATTCGCTCCGTCGCCATTTTTTCCGAAGACGACGCCCACGCCCTGCATGTGAAGCTTGCCGATGAGGCGCGTGCGCTGAATGGCACGGGGCCCGCGGCCTATCTCGACATGGCACAGGTGATCGCCGCCGCAAAAAATGCAGGTTGCGATGGTGTGCCTCCCGGTTACGGCTTCCTCAGCGAGAACGCGCAGTTCGCCACGCGCTGCGCAGGAGCGGGACTGACATTCATCGGGCCGTCGCCCGCCGTGCTTTCGGTGTTCGGCGACAAGGCGCGTGCGCGCGCATTGGCGGACAAGTTCGGCGTGCCCATTTTGAAGGGTACGGAAGGGCCGACGTCGCTGGAAGCGGCGCGGGCATTCCTTGGCGAACATCGCGCCATCATCATCAAGGCGATTGCAGGCGGCGGCGGGCGCGGGATGCGGATCGTCACCGATGCATCGCAACTGGACGAGGCCTATGCGCGCTGCCGTTCGGAAGCGAAGGCGTCGTTCGGCATCGACGATGTGTATGTCGAAGCGTTCATGGCCAATGCGCACCACATCGAGGTGCAGGTGGCGGGCGACGGCAAGACGGCCGTGCACCTGTGGGAGCGCGACTGCACCATCCAGCGCCGCCACCAGAAGATCGTGGAGATCGCCCCTGCTCCGTTCCTCGACGAACATGTGAGGAAGCAATTGTTCGATGCGGCGGTGTGGCTGGCGGAAGACGTGGATTTGCGCGGGCTCGCGACGTTCGAATTTCTTGTCGATCCCGATGCGAAGCGCGGGACGCAGGTGTTTGCCTTCATCGAGGCCAATCCGCGGCTGCAGGTGGAACATACCGTCACGGAAGAAGTGACCGGGATCGATCTTGTCACGACACAAATCCGATTGCTGCAAGGCGCGACGCTGGAAGAGCTGGGGCTGAAACAGAACGCCGTGCCGAAGCCGCAGGGCGTGGCGATCCAGTTGCGCGTTAATCTGGAAAGCATCGATGCGAACGGAGTGGTGAAACCTTCGGGCGGCGTGCTGTCGCAGTTCGCGCCGCCTTCAGGACCAGGGGTGCGCGTGGACACGTCGGGTTATGCGGGATACCGCACCAATCCGTCTTTCGATCCGCTGATTGCCAAACTGATCGTGCATGGCGCGGATTTCGCGCAGGCGCGCTCGCGCGGGCTCCGGGCACTTGCCGAATTCGCGATCGCGGGCGCACAGAGCAACATCGGCTTTCTTCACGCGCTGCTGGAAAACAGCGATGTAGCGCAAGGCCGCGCACATACGCGGTTCGTCGAGGAGAACCTTCCGGCACTGTTGAAGGCAGCACAGGACTGGAAGCCGTTGCATGTGGCGCCCGCGCAAGTGGAAGAAGCGGCGCGGACAGCGGTTGCAGCCCCCGCGGGCACGGTGGCCGTCACCGCGCCGATGCAGGCAAAGATCGTCAGCATTGAAGCGTTGCCGGGGGCGGTGGTGCGCAAGGGCGCGAACGTCGCCGTGCTGGAAGCGATGAAGATGGAGCATCTGGTCGGCGCGGGTGTTTCGGGGCGTGTGCATTCGGTGGCGGCGAAACCGGGCGATGTGTTGATGGAAGGCGATGCGCTGTTGTTTCTCGTGCCCGAAGATGTGGCGGAGGGAGAAGAAGCTGCTGCGCAGGAAATCGATCTCGATCATATCCGGCCTGATCTGCGCGAGAGCAACGAGCGGCATGCCTTCGGTTTCGATGCGAACCGGCCCGATGCCGTGGCGCGTCGGCGCAAGACCAACCAGCGGACCGTGCGCGAGAATGTGGAAGACCTCTGCGATCCCGGCAGCTTCATCGAGTATGGCGCGCTTGCCTTTGCGGCGCAGAAGCGGCGGCGCACGCTGGAAGACCTGATCCGGAACACGCCGGGCGACGGCATCATCACCGGCATCGGCACGGTGAATGCGAGGCAATTCGGCGAACAGGCGGCGCGCTGCGCGGTGATGGCCTATGACTATACCGTGCTCGCCGGCACGCAAGGCGCGATGAACCATCGCAAGAAGGATCGCATCCTCAACATCGCGGAAGAATGGAAGCTGCCCATCGTGTGCTTCACCGAGGGCGGCGGCGGGCGACCTGGCGACACGGATTTTCCCGGCGTTGCGGGCTTGGATACGCCGACATTTCGCGGTTACGCGAAACTGAGCGGGCTGGTGCCGCGCGTCGGCATCAATTCGGGACGGTGTTTTGCGGGCAACGCGGCGCTGCTCGGTTGCAGCGACGTGATCATCGCCACCGCCAATTCGAATATCGGCATGGGCGGCCCCGCCATGATCGAAGGCGGCGGACTTGGCGTCTACAAGCCCGACGAAGTGGGGCCGATGTCGGTGCAGGTACCGAACGGTGTCGTGGACATCGCGGTTGCCGACGAAATCGAAGCCGTGGCGGCGGCGAAGACATATCTGGGATATTTCCAGGGCGCGGTGAAAGATTGGTCATGTGTCGATCAACGCAATCTGCGGCATCTGATCCCGGAAAACCGGTTGCGGGTTTACGAAATCCGCAAGGTGATCGAAGCGGTTTGCGATACCGGGTCCGTACTGGAATTGCGACCCGAATTCGCGCCCGGGATGATCACCGCGCTGGTGCGCATCGAAGGCGCGCCGTTCGGATTGATCGCGAACAATCCCATCCATCTCGCGGGCGCTATCGACGGACCGTGCGCGGACAAGGCTGCGCGGTTCATGCAGCTTTGCGATGCATTCGGGCTGCCGATCCTTTCGTTGTGCGATACGCCCGGTTTCATGGTGGGACCGGAGGCGGAGAAGACCTCGCTGGTGCGCCGCGTGTCGCGGATGTTCGTGGTGGCGGGCACGATGAGCGTGCCGGTGTTCACGGTGGTCTTGCGCAAGGGTTATGGGCTCGGCGCGCAGGCAATGGCGGCGGGAAGTTTCCATGCGCCGTTCTTCATTGTGTCGTGGCCCACGGGCGAATTCGGCGGCATGGGATTGGAGGGCGCGGTGCGCCTGGGCTATCGCAAGGAACTGGAAGCGCAGCCCACGCCGGAAGCGCGCGAGGAATTGTTCAAGAAGATGGTCGAGCAATCCTATGCACGCGGCAAGGCGATCAACATGGCGGCGTATCTGGAGATCGACGACGTGATCGATCCATCGGACACGCGGCGCTGGATCATGCGCGGACTGCGTTCGCTGCCGCCGCAGGAGCGCAGCGGAAAGCGTCGGACCTTCGTGGACACATGGTGACGGCCCCACCCGCCGCTGCTCCGCAGCGTCGACCTCCCCGCGTAGGGGGAGGTAAGAATATTAGAGTACCGCGTAGCGATATTCTGCTTCGGGTTTGATGTAGAGACCGCGATTCTCGGGCACTGGTTCGAAAGCGCTGGACGCCTCATGGGGCAACTCTGCGGTGCCGACGACGAGATAGCCGTCGGGTGCCAGTGTATCGGCCAGACGATCAAGAACGCGCGTCTTCGTCTGCGGTTCGAAATAAAGCAACACATTGCGGCAGAAGATGATATCCATCTCGCCGAACGCGCCGTAATCGTCGAGCAGGTTGAAGGTGCGGAATTTCACCGTGCGGCGCAGGGAATCCGAAATGCGCCAGCGATCGTCTTCCTGCGTGAAATAGGCGATCAGCCGTTTGATATTGAGGCCGCGCTGCACTTCAAACGAAGTATAGAGACCTTCCTTCGCGCGCGCGATGCATTCGCTGCTGATGTCGGTCGCGACAAGCTCGATGGTCCAGCCCTCTTTTGCCAATCCCGCTTCGTGAAGGAGCATGGCGAGCGTGTAGGCTTCCTGGCCGGTGGAGGCCGCAGCGCACCAGATGCGCAATTTCTTCGACCGCGCGCGGCGCGATAGCAGGTCCGGCAGGATGATCTCGCGGAACTGTTCGAACGGGCTTCGGTCGCGGAAGAACCAGGTGTCGTTGGTGGTCATCGCTTCGATGACGGGACGAATCATGGATTCGCGGGCGTCGGCAAGCTCGCGCAACAATTCGTCGGTATTGCGGAAGCCGAACCGGCGCGCGACAGGAGTCAGCCGCATAGCGATCTGGCTCGTCTTCAGCGGATTGATGGCAATGCCCGTGCGGCGCTTCAGAAGCTGCGCCAGATAGGCGAGATCAGCGGCGAGCATGTCCGGCGCGCTCGCCGCCCAGGACGCCTACTTCGGCGAGTTTATTTTCGAGGCTTTCGCGATCGAACGGCTTCAGGAGGAAATCGTTGGCGCCCGCATTCACGGCCATCGCGATATCGTCGGAATCGTTTTCGGTGGTGCAGAAGATCGCCACCGGATTGCCGCCATTGGCTTCGCGCCTGAGGGTACGCAGGAAGTCGGCGCTTGGCATGTCAGGAAGGTGACCGTCGACGAGGATGGCATCGGGCATCTTGTGGCGGCAGGCTTCCAGCGCGCTCGCCCCGTCTTCGGCTTCCACGGCCTCGAATTTCAGGTCTTCGAGGATTCGCGCCGCAACCCGGCGGATCACGCGGCTGCCGTCCACGATCAAGCACTGCTTCATAAATGCCTCCACGGCCGCGAAATGAGTGCAGGCCCCGACCGGGAAGACCTTAAAGGCGGAAGGTAAACGCGGCCTTAGCCCGCCTGCAGGACGACGCCGTTTTCCTGTGCGGTAAGCGTCAAGCCGGCGTTTACCGCGCGGGCGAGCTTGTGGGTCAGGTAAGGCTGAATCCCGCGGGCATCGTGGGGTGTGGCGGCTGCATCGCCGCGCACGGCCTTTTCGACTTCTTCGAGGATTCGGGCATGGGGGCCGATCCCACGCACGGTGAAGGCCGGTGCGGCAGGATCCTGGCTCGTTTCGACCGTCACTTTGCCACCGCGCGGCAGGCAGTCGGCGGCGAGAAATGTCGCGTTCATCAGCAGTTTCGCCCAGTCCTTGGGCCAATGGACGATGGCGGCGTTCCATTCGACTTCGATCTTGCTGCCGGCGACGAGGCCCAGCACGAGACGGCCGACTTCGCCCAAGTCGAGCTCAGCACCAGCCGACCCGGCAGCACCGAAAGCGATTCGCAGGAATTGCAGCCGGGCGAGCGCCTGTTCGGCGCTGGAGGTGACGATTTTGAGCGCGTCGGCCCGCATGGCGGCATCGCGCTCGTCTTCCAGCACTTCCAGACCGTTGACCACCGCGCCCAAGGGGCCGACCAGGTCGTGACAGACGCGGCTGACCAGAAAGGCTGCGAATTCGATCTCGGTCATGCTTCGGGCTCCGGCGGGAACAGGGTTCACAATTGGTAACTATCTCGGCCCGTGCTTAAGAAAGGCTTAAGCCAGGAACCGGGCTTGTGCTATCGCCCCCTTTGATCCCATGCAAGTCCGGGTGAAAGAGAACCGATGACGCAACTGTCCACATCCACACGCGAACTGGCCGAGATCGCTTTCGAGGCGGGCAAGATCATTCTCAAGCACTATGCCGACGAGAGCCTGACGGCGCGGACGAAGGAAGATCAGTCACCCGTGACGGCCGCCGACGAAGAAGCCGAAGCCTTCATCCTGTCAAAGCTGAAAACGGTTGCGCCAGAGGTGCCGGTGATCGCCGAAGAAGAAGCCGCGAGCGGACGCATCGCGAAGATCGGATCGCGTTTCTTCCTTGTCGATCCGCTGGACGGGACGAAAGAATTTTTGAACCGCAACGGCGAGTTCACGGTCAACATCGCAGAGGTGATGAACGGCGCGCCGGTTCGCGGCATCGTTTATATCCCCGCGAAGGAACGATTGTTCGTGGGCGAAGTGGGACATGGCGCGTTCGATGTACGCGTGGCGAACGGCGCGCTCGATTGGCATGGCGCAAAACGGATCGAAGTGTGCAAGCCGTCGGCGGACGGGCTTGTGGTCGTCGCGAGCCGCTCGCACCGCGACTACAAGACGGAAGAATTCCTCGCGGCTTACACGGTGAAGGATTTTAAGGCGGCGGGATCGTCGCTGAAATTCTGTCTGGTGGCGGCGGGCGAAGCCGATCTCTATCCGCGGCTGGGTCGGACCATGGAATGGGACACGGCGGCGGGACATGCCGTGCTGGCGGCGGCGGGCGGCAGCGTCACCACCATCGACGGGCGGCCGTTCGTCTACGGCAAGGTGGAAGAGAAATTCGCCAACCCGTTCTTCCTTGCGCGGGGCGCAACGTAGCTCTGCGCTTGTCGAGGCGGGTGCGCCTCCTTACGCTTCGCCAAGCGATGTGGAGGGGCGAATGAAAATCCTGTCATTCCTGTGCGCAGCGGCACTTGCGCTTTCGGCTACGGCGGCGACCGCCAAGGAACGAACCGTCGTCGTGGTGCTGTTCGATGGATTTTCGCCCGCTTCGTTGGACGCCACGCGCACGCCGAATTTCGACCGGATCAAAAAGGACGGCGCGTGGTCGCGCCATCTGGTGCCGGCGTTTCCCACCATCTCGCTCATCAATCACACCACGTTCGAGACCGGATGCTGGCCATCGCATCACGGAATCGTTTCGAATTTCTTCTACGACCCGAAGAAAGGCCTGTTTCCGCAAAGTGACGATGCTGCCTGGCGCACCGGCTGCGAGACCATTTGGGAAGCAGCCGAACGGCAGGGTGTGAAGTCAGCGGTCTTCAACATGATCGGCCGCTGGTCGAGCACAAAGGGCAAGCGTGCCACCACGATCAATCCGGATGTCCCGTGGAAGGACCGAGAATCCGATGAAAAGGTTGTGGAGCGAGGGCTTGCAGCGTTGCGCGACAACGGGCCGAACCACGCACGGCTGATCGCGCTTTACTTCCCCATTCCCGACGAAGAGGCGCATTGGAACGGGACGACTGCACCGAAAACCGAGGAAGCGGTGCGCAAGGCCGATGAGATCGTGGGCAAACTCATGGCTGCGATCCGCGCACTGCCGCCCTCGCGCGAAGGCACACTTGTCGTCGGCACCGATCACGGGATGATGGATATCGGGCCGGTGGTGAATATCGGGCGCATTCTCGGGAGAGAAAACATCCACGCGCGGCAAGCGTCGGACGGCGCGACGGTGTTTCTGTATCTGGGCAAGGGCGAGACAAAGGAGCATGTGTTGAGTGCGCTCGCCAAATACAGCTATGCATTCAACGCTTATCCGAAAGGGAAATATCCGCCTTACGCGCATCTGGGTAACGGGCCGCGCTCGGCAGACATCCTGCTTGTCTGCAAACCGCCATATTGGGTGGCGGGACCGGAGGCGTTTCCCGCCTACACACGCTGGGCGGGCCTCACGCATGTCTGGCCGGTGACGTTCACGCCCGCCTTCGGCGGACTGAAGGCCACCCATGGTTACGATCCGCATATCGTCCAGATGCACGGAATATTCTTTGCGTGGGGCGCCGGTGTCGCGCACGGCAAACAGATTTCACGCCTCGACATGATCGATGTGCATCCGACCGTGATGTCGCTGTTGGGACTACACCCGGGCGTACCGGTGGACGGGCACGCGCTCGCGCTTTCGCCGTAACCGATTTACGGAACGAGGTGGGCCACTTCGTCGGTGATATAGCCGAAGCGGCGCATCTGGACGTGATGGGCTTGCACGATGCGACGAACCTGACGGCGGTTGAGCTTTTCGCGCCATTCGCCGGTTTTGCCTTCGCGGAAGAATTTCTCCGCCTTCTCGGGTTTCTCTCGGAAGCCGCCCTTCTTTTCCTGTTCCTGCAGGTTCTTGAACGAAGCACGTTCGATGGCTTTGCCGAGTTGCTCGGCTGTCGGGCGCAGCAACAAGTGACGCGCGAGACCGCCGAAGGCGCGGAACGGATTGGCGATCATGTCCTCATACCGCATGACATAGATCGTGCGATGCGGCTTGTGCGTCCAGCTTTCGACGTGCTGGCTCCACGAGCCGTAGATCTCGTAGACGCTTTTGTCTGTGACGGCGGTTTCCAATCCGACCATCGCCATTTCGTCGATGGCATGGTCGATGGTCGAACTCATGTGGTGCGAGAACGAGATCGCCACGTCCAGCGGATTGCGCAGGATGTAGACCGCCCCCGAACTGACCGCGAAATTGATCGTCGGCACGCCGCGATCCATGACGAGCGCGTGGTGCGTCTTGATGAGCGCGAGGCCATCGGTGCGTTCGGCGATTTCTTCCTGCACCTTGGGACGGATCTTGGCGATTTCCTCGCGGTCGCAATCCTTGGGCGGCTTGCCGAGATGTTTTTCATACGCACGCGCGGAGATTTCCCACGTCGTGAATTCGTTCATCTCGTTGATGTCTTGCGCGTCTTCCTCGCCTTCCAGGATCTTCAGGAGATTGTGAAGAAAAGTGCGCGTCCAGGTGTTGCCGGACTTGGGGTAGGAGGCGAGCCAGAGTATGCCCTTGGGCGCCGGGCGGCCTTGCGGCTCGGCGGGGGGTTGCGCATCGGCCGGGGCTTCCGCAACGGCGGCTTCCGCTTCAGACGTCATCGTGCTGGCCTCCCAAGTCTGGGCGGCAGAATACAAGCAAAGCCCTGATTACAACAGTGACAGTAAGGCGCGCTGGCCGGTCAGGCAGCCTTGGCCTGCAGGCCAAGCCTCTGTTCGGTTTCGGCGATCAGGCCCCGGTCGTCCTCCTCCCACGGGTGGAAGGACGGCTTGTAGTAGGTGAAATAGGCCGGGATCACGCGGCCGATCATGCCGGGCTTGAACAGCATGAAGCGGAACATCTTGAACCAGCTCGACGGCGTGTTGATGCCGTCCTGCTGGAACAGGTAGGCGATGCCGCGGAACAGGAACTCGAAGAACATGAAGGTCGACACGATCATCGTGCGGACGCGGATGAAATAACGCTGCCAGCCGGGAAGGTTCTTGGTGGCAGCGAGGAACGTGTCGAAGGCGACCGATTTGTGCTCGATCTCCTCGATGGCGTGCCATTTCCACATGCGCTGCGCTTCGGGTGCGGCGTCTGCGAAATGGGCCGGATTCTTGAGCGCTTCATGCGCCAGAATGGCGGTGAAATGTTCGAGCGCGATGGTGGCGCCGAGCTGTTCGATCTTCGGGCGGGTACGGCCGAATTCGAGCCGCTTCTTGATCACCGCATCGAGCTTCGACAGGTCGTAGCCGGCGCCGGCGATCTGCTGGTTGAAGAAGACGTGTTCGCGGGTGTGCAGCGCTTCCTGCGTGGTGAAGGAAACAATCTGCTGCTGGAGCTTGGCGTCGGCCTTGCTCTTGAAGTTGCGCACGCTGTCCATGAAGAAGCGTTCGCCCTGCGGGAACGAGGCGGACAGGGCATTGTAGAAGGCAGTCGCGATTGCGTCGCCGCCCAGCCAATGGCGGGGGGTTGGGGCGGACCGGCCAAAGGCCAGATCACGAGAGGTGATTTTCAGGTCTTCGGGCGTGCTATTATGTACAATCATGACATTACCATTCGCAATTGTCGCACTGCACCTAAGCTGGACTGACACCAATGTCAACTAATAAAAAGCGCTTAACCCTAGGAAAAGGTGAACGTCCGGTGCGCCGGCGGCGATCCGCTGCCGAGGCCAAGACGGAAACCCTTGCTGCGGCGCGAAAGATCCTGCTGTCGCGGGGGCCTGATGCCGTGACGCTGAAAAATGTCGCCGCCGAGCTGGGGACCACCCATACGAACCTGCTGCACCATTTCGGTACGGCGGGCGACCTGCAGACAGCCCTGATGACCACGATGGTCCAGGACCTTTCGGACGCCCTGGCCCAGGCCATCACCCGCTTGCGGGAAGATGAGGATGCCCGGCTCGGTCTGATCGAGACCGTGTTCGAAGCTTTCGACAAGGGCGGCGCGGGACGGCTTGCCGCCTGGATCGCACTGTCGAACAAGCTTGCGCATCTGGGCCAGATGCAGAAAACGATCATCGACCTGGTGAAGGCAATCAAGGAGATCGCGCCGGAACAATCCGACGAGCTCAACCAGCGCGTGACGTCAGCTGTGATCTTCGTGGCGTTGATGGCATTCGGTGACGCGATCATCGGTGCACCGCTTGAAACAATGCTTGGCAGAGAACGCCAGGCTGCACGCAAGATTGCCGCCCAACTCCTGCCGCAATTTTTCTGAAAACTTACATCGGTGTCAGTTCAACGATCGGGGTAGGTCATGCTTGGAAAGAAACTTCTTTTCGCGACGACAGTTTTCGCCGCCGCGACGCTGGCCGCATGTTCGACGCCGCGTCCCAATCCCGACCAGCCGACCGATAAAGATTCGCCTATGTATGAGCAGGGCTATCGCGATGGCTGTGCGGCGGTGAATGCGCGTTACCGCGCCGAATCCGGACATGAAGGCCCGGCACAGGACGAGAAACTCTACGCCAGCGATCACAACTATCACGACGGTTGGGATGGCGGCTTCCGCAAATGCGAAGACAAGGTGAACCAGGGCGGCCTGCCGATCCCCGGCAATTCCGTCATCCTTTAAGCCTCGAGACATGCAAAAACGCGCCGGGAAATCTCCCGGCGCGTTTTCTCTTGCGCACCTGAGTTTATTTCGTCGCTTTGTTGAAGGTGTCCGACGCGCGATTGACGGTATCTCGCGCGGCATCGGCCACCTTGCCGGCGGTTTGCTTCACTTCGCCTTTCGCCTTGTCGGCGGCGCCCTCTGCACGCATGCGATCGTTACCGACAGCTTTGCCGACAGTTTCCTTCACGGCGCCTTTCGCTTTGTCGACGCCGCCGGACACAGTGTTCTTGTCCATGAGAATTTCTCCTGCATTTCTGGATACAGGAGATAAACGTCAATCGGCGGACGCCGGTTCCCGCACTGCAACAAGTTCCGTCTTTACGGGATCGAGATGTTCCTCCGGGTTGGCGGCCTTCTTCGCCAGCGCTACGACACAATCGACCGCTTCGCGCAACGTCGTCACCACGAGATCGCAACCCGTGGCTTCAACACTATCGAGATAGTGGGAATCGGATTCAAACGCGCCCCAGAATCCGGCGATGGGAACCGCATTCGGGATTCGCTTGTGCAGGCGGCGCACGAGATAGCGCGCGTTCTTGTAGTTTCCCGGATCGAGATAAGAAACGAGAACCGCCTGCACGCCATCGGGATCGAGCGCCTGCACATTGTTGGGCGAAGCATCTTCCGACGACACCACGCCCGCACGGATGCCGCGGCGTTTCAACAGATGCACAAGCAATGCGGCGGCAGCTTCATCCAGCGCGCCACGTCCCGCCACGCAGAGAACCGGTGTCTTGCGCCAGGATGGCGCGAGGTCGTCGGTTTTAAACACGATGCGGCCGCGCGGCTCGGCTTCCATGCTGGCTGCGTTGTTCTCCTCGCGGTCGGAGAGGTTTTCGATCAGGCCGCGGATCGTGTGCAGGATGCGTTCGCGCCGCTCACCGGACAGCGCGCCGCGGCTTGCATCCTTCTGCGCCAGCATGAGCGCGCGCATCGCCACTTCATCGTAATAAATGGAGAGCGGATTTTCCCGCACATACATTTCGGCCTGATGCGCGGTTTCGTCGGGATCGGAGGCGAGCATACGGAGATAGAAGCTCTCTTCGGCCGCAAGCGGCGGACGATCGCCGAGCAACACGTCGAGGAATCGCAACTGCTCGACATGGCGGCCCAACACCACGACGCACATCGTCAGCGGGGTGGAGAGAAGCAATCCGACCGGCCCCCACACCCACGTCCAGAACGCGGCAGCGACCACCACGGCAATCGCCGAGAGGCCCATATTGTGGCCGTAGACGTAAGGTTCGATGAACTGGCCGACGAGTGCTTCAACGCCGAAATAAAGGCCCAGCGTCCAGAACACCAACGCCCATTGCGGATCGACCGCGACGGCGAGCGCCGACGGGATGACGGCTGCAATGGGCACGCCGACATACGGCACGAACCGCATGATCCCCGCGACAAGGCCCCATAGGCCGGGATTGGGAATTCCGATTGCCCACAATCCCAGAGCAATCACCAACCCGAACGTGGCGTTGATGACGGTTTGTAGAAGGAGATAGCGTGCGAGCCTGGTCGCTGCTTCGTCGAGCGCGATCGTCGTTCGCTGCATGTCGCGCGTGCCGACAAGGCTGATGATGCGGTCTCGCAAATCCTCCTTCTGCAGGAGAATGAAGATCACGAACACGATCACGATGGCGGCGGTTGCCAGCGGCTCAAGCAGCGGCCCGGCCAGTTTCTCGATGACTTCCAGCGGCGTCGCATTGGGTGTCACCACGCGTACAGGAACGGGGCGATCTTCCAGGGCACTCTGGGCCGGTTGCTGATCGTTGGCATTTTCACCGCTACCGAGGAATTCGTCGCTCAACGCCTTGAACAGCGCGAGCCCGCGCTGGACGACGCTGCTGCTGTCGGCGGAGCCTTTGACGGAATGGATCTTGTGGACGAGGTTCGTTTGATAATGCGGCAGCTCGGTCGCGAGCTGGCCCAATTGCGTGCCGATGTAGCTTCCGAGCATGCCGATCACGAAGAACGCGAACAGCACGCTGACCAGGACAGACGGCACGCGACCGGTCTTGATGCGCCGCAGGAATTCGACCAGCGGCGCCAGCACGAAGGACAGGAGGATGGCAAGCGCCAGCGGCACCAGGATCGGCTGGCCGAAATAGAGCGTGGCC
>CAZTCU010000033.1:0-16290 GCA_964612235.1 uncultured Rhizobium sp. | reverse complement strand
GCGCGCGCGCTGATCCACGATCCCGATCTGTTGATTCTCGACGAGCCGACTGCCGGTGTGGCCGTGGAGTTGCGGCGCGATCTGTGGCGCTACCTTCAGGAATTGAACGCCGAAGGCAAAACCATCCTTCTCACCTCGCACTATCTCGAAGAAGTCGAACGCCTCTGCCGCAACATCGCCATCGTCGCCAAGGGCCGCATCGTGCAGAACGGCCCCAAGCACGAATTCTTCACCGAACCGGGCGGGCTGGAGACGGCTTATCTGCGCGCGACCGGCGCCACGCCGGAGCATATCGCTGCGGGAGCAGGGCGATGACCATGAATTGGATAGGCCTCTGGACGATCATCCGCCGCGAGATGTCGCGGCTGATGCGCGTTCCGATCCAGGCGTTCGTCGCGCCATGGATTTCGGCACTGCTGTTCATTTTCATCTTCGGCTATGTCGTGGGTGGGCGCATCTCCACCATCGGCGGGCATCGCTATCTGGAATTCGTGCTGCCCGGCATCGTGATGCTGAATGTGGTCAACGCGGCGTTCCTGCAATCCACTTCGCAGGTCTATTTCTCGCGCTTCCTTCGCTACATAGAGGAAACGCTGGTGTCGCCGCTCTCCTATGCGGAAATGATAGCGGGCGTTCTGGTGCCTGTGATCATACGTTCGGTGGTGACGGCGGTGGGCATTCTCGTTATCGCCGCGCTTTTTGGCGCCTCGTCGGTGACGGGCATCGGCGAGTTCATCTTCTGGATCGTCGGTGTTTCCGCCGTGTTCGGGCTGCTCGGCAACATCATCGGGTTGTGGGCCAAGAATTTCGAGCAACTCACGATCTTCAACGTCTTCTTCATCACGCCCCTGTCGTTCGTGGGCGGCGTGTTCAACACCGTTGAAATGCTGCCGCCGTGGCTGCGCTGGATGGCCTGGGGCAATCCATTCTTCTATTTCATCAACGGCCTTCGTCATTCCATGATCGGTTTTACCGAAGCGCCGGAGGCGCTGGGCATTGGCGTGACTGTGGCGCTCACGGCGATTATGTTCGCCATCGTTTTGCGGTTATATTCCGTCGGGTTCGGCCTCCGGGAATAAGATGGCACAGCGAAACGCGACCGCGGCGATCATCGGAGCAGGCGATTTCATCGGCTCGGCAATCGCGCGGCGCTTCGCCGCCGAAGGCTATACGATCTTCGCGGGCCGTCGCACCGCCGACAAACTCGCCACGCTTAAGCAACAGATCGAAAACGAAGGCGGCAAATGCTTCGCGCGCGGGCTGGACGCGCGCAAGGAAGAAGACATCGCGGCCTTTCTCAAGGAAGCCGACGCCGAAGCCCCACTCGAAGTCTGCATCTTCAATCCCGGCGCCAACGTCAATTTCCCGATCCTGGAAACCACCGAGCGGGTGTTCCGCAAGGTTTGGGAAATGGCCTGCTATGGCGGCTTTCTGACAGGCCGCGAAGCCGCGCGCCTCATGCTGCCGCACGGCAAGGGTACGATCCTGTTCACCGGCGCCACCGCATCCCTGCGCGGCGGCATCGGTTACGCGGCATTCGCCAGTGCCAAGTTCGGCCTGCGTGCCGTGGCGCAAAGCATGGCGCGCGAGTTGGGGCCGAAGAACATCCACGTTGCCCATCTCGTCATCGACGCGGGCGTCGACACCGCCTTCGTGCGCGAGCGTATCAAGGCGCGCGGCGGCGAACAGGCGCTCGCCAATCTCGAACCCGATCAGTTGATGGACCCGCAATCCGTCGCGAACGCCTATTGGATGTTGCACAGCCAGACGCGCGACGGCTGGACCTTCGAACTCGATCTCAGGCCCTACCGGGAGACATGGTGATGGCGCATGTCGAATTCCTGTTCGATTTCGGAAGCCCCAACGCTTATCTCGCCCATCAGGTGATCCCCGAAATCGAAGCGCGCACCGGCGCACGTTTCGAATACATACCCGTTCTTCTCGGCGGCATCTTCAAGGCCACGGGCAATCAGTCGCCGATGACGGCCTTCGGCCACATCAAGAACAAGCTCGAATACGAACAGCTCGAAACCGCCCGCTTCATCCGCAAGCACAACCTCACGCGGTTCCAGTTCAACCCGTTCTTCCCGGTGAACACGCTCGGCCTCATGCGCGGCGCGGTTGCGGCGGAGGCGATGGGAATCCTGCCGCGTTATGCCGATGCCGTGTTCCATCACATGTGGGAAGCGCCGAAGAAGATGGACGACCCGCAGGTGATCCGTGCCGCGCTCGTCGAATCCGGCCTCCATGCCGATGCGCTGCTGGCCGCCGCACAGACGCCGGAGGTCAAACAGCGCCTGATGGACAACACCGAAAAAGCCGTGGCCCGCGGAACTTTCGGTGCGCCCACCTTCTTCGTGGGCGACGAGATTTTCTTCGGCAAGGACCGCCTGCCGGATGTCGAGGCCGAAATCCGCCGGCAGGCCGCTTAACGTCCTTTGCGGGTTGCGCTCATATGGTTGCGGAGGGTAAGTCTGCCCACCATATTCGGGCCCAATTGCTGCCTTAAGCAGCCCGATCCCCAGCGAACCACGAAGGATAAGCGTATGCGTCTGTTTCCGGTCTTTTGTCTCGCGATTGTCCTTGCCGGGCCCGCCTTTGCGGCCGAAAAGCCGGCGGCTTTGGGCACGTTCAAGAACTGGTCGGCCTATACGGCTGGAACCGGCGCGGACAAGACGTGTTACGCGCTATCCCAGCCGGTCGCGAGCGACCCGAAAACCGTAACGCGCGGCCAGATTTATTTCCTGATCAGCGATTTTCCTGCCCGCAAGGCCAAGGGCGAACCGCAGATCGTTCCGGGTTACGCCTATCCCGCCAACGGCACGGTCAGCGTGACGGTCGGCAGTGACAAGTTCACCTTCTTCACCAAGAACGAAGGCGACAACGGCAGCGCCTGGCTCAAATCCACCGCCGAAGAAGCAAAGCTCGTGGCCGCGATGCAGAAGGGCAACCGGGCTGTTGTCACCGGCGCATCCGCGCGCGGCACCACCACGACGGATGCCTATTCGCTTTCCGGCATCACTGCCGCCCTGCAAAAGGCTCATGCCGAGTGCAAGATGTAAAACCCTCCCTGATCGGCCTGACGCAGGACGAGTTGAAATCGGCGCTCATCGAAGCGGGCGTCGAACCCAAAGCCGCGTCCATGCGCGTGCGCCAGTTGTGGAACTGGATCTATGTCCACGGCGCGCGAGACTTCGCGGCCATGAGCAACCTTGCGAAGGATTTTCGCAAGCTCTTGGCCGACCGCTTTACGCTGGATCGTTCTGAAACCGTCACCGAACAGATATCCAACGACGGCACGCGGAAATGGCTGCTGCGCGCAGGCCCCGGCATCGAATTCGAATCCGTATTCATTCCCGAACCGGGCCGCGGAACGCTGTGTGTTTCCAGTCAGGTCGGCTGCACGCTCAACTGCCGCTTCTGCCATACCGGCACGCAAAAGCTGGTGCGCAACCTGACGCCGGGCGAGATCGTCGGCCAGGTCATGATCGCCCGCGACGCGCTGGGCGATTGGCCGAGCACGGGTGAGAACCGCCGCATCACCAATGTGGTGATGATGGGCATGGGCGAACCGCTCTACAATTTCGACAATGTGAAGGCCGCGCTTTCCATCGTCGCCGATGGCGATGCGCTCGCGCTTTCCAAGCGCCGTGTCACGCTGTCCACCGCCGGTGTCGTGCCGATGATCCCCCGCGCGGGCAACGAAATCGGTTCCGCGCTCGCCATTTCGCTGCACGCTGTGCGAGACGAAATCCGCGACGTGATCGTGCCGATCAATAAGAAGTATCCCCTCGAAGAATTGCTCGCAGCCTGCCGCGCCTATCCCGGCGTGTCGAATGCGCGGCGCATCACCCTCGAATATGTGATGCTGAACGGCGTGAACGACAGTCTCGCCGATGCGCGCGAACTGGTGAAGATCATCCGCGGCATTCCGGCAAAGATAAACCTCATTCCATTCAACCCATGGCCGGGCGCGCCATACGAGTGCAGCGACTGGAACCAGATCGAGAAATTCGCCGAAATCGTCAACCGCGCCGGCTATGCCTCGCCCGTGCGAACACCGCGCGGCCGGGACATCATGGCGGCCTGTGGCCAGCTCAAGAGCGAAAGCGTGAAACAGCGTGCGAAAGACCGCATGGCGGAAATGCACTCTCAGGAACTGGCACGGATGCCGTCATAACTCCTGGCCACGAGCTAAGTTATTGAAGGATAGGGAAATTATCCATTTGGCGGAGCCATAACGTGTTATCTCGCGTCCCATCGCTGCTGTGGCCGTAGTTGGGCCTGTGGCGTCGTTGTGAAGAACGCGTCTACCGACCATAATTCTTAACCCACGTGGACTTATTTTCTAAGTCGGCGTTTGTTTACAATCGCTTATTGGGGCGCGCGATGTCCGCAAGCACACGTTTTCGGCCGCGGGCCACAAACTCGGCAACGGATGCGTTGCAGGGATTTTTGTTTCCTTTGCTGCTCGTCGGCGCTTGCGCAATCATGTTGGCGACGTCGCCGACGAACGGAGACTTCTGGTGGTTTGACGCGCCAAGCCATGCGATGAACGGCGTGTTCGTTCACGATCTTATTCAGGCCGCTCCCACACATCATCCGGCCCAATGGGCCATCAACTACTATCTGAAATATCCTGCCGTCACGATCCTGTTTTACCCCCCCGTCTTCCCCGTGGTGGAAGCGATCTTCTATTTCGTTTTTGGCGTTTCTCATTTCACAGCACAGCTGGCGGTGTGCTTTTTCGATGCGCTGCTGGCGTTGGCTGTTTATCGGATTGTATCGACCGCGTTCAGCAAGCCCGTGGCGTTCGGCGCGGCCATGCTTACTTTGGGCCTTCCCGGTATCGCCTTGTGGGGCCGCCAGGTGATGCTGGAAATTCCGGCTTGGTGCTTCGCTGCATGGTCCGTTTTTTTTGTATTGCAGTATATGGAAAGCGGCCGTGCCCGCTCGCTGATTGCCGGGGCGGTTCTGGCCGTCATCGCACTTTACACCAAGCAGACCTTTCTCTTCATGATCCCGGCGCTCGCGTTGGCGCTTTTGTGGCGCTGCGGCTGGCGTGTTCTTTTGAGGCGTGAAGTTTGGATAGCCGCCATCGTTGCAGCCGTCCTGGTGGCGCCGCTTGCCGTCATCACGTTGAAACTGGGCAAGATGAATGCCGATCTGGCGTCGGGACAGGCGCTAGGCGGCACCGACCGGTTTTCACTGGCAGGCTGGACCTATTACGCGCAAATGCTGTTGCACGATTGCGGTGCGATTCCCCTTGTGCTTGCAGCCATCGCTGTTGCGGTCGCGATCTGGAAGCGCCCGCCTGTGTCATCGTTGTTTGCGATGATGGTCTCGCTGTTCGTCGCGGGATATGTATTCTTCAGCCTGATTGCCTTGAAGGACGAGCGTTACACGCTGCATCTCATTGTACCTGTGGCCATCGCGGCGGCGGCGGCGTTTCCTCTTTTGCTTCCGGCCAGAGCGGCCGGGTGGGCGGCGGCCATCGCCGGAGTCTTGATCTTCGGCTTGACGATCTCCACGCAAAAAGTGCCCTGGGTTGCCGGTCCTCTGGAAGCCGCCAAGCTGGCTGCGCAATATGCACCACCGGATTCCAGCATCCTGCTCAACACCCATCGCTCCGCGGCTTTTATCTTCGATCTGAGGGCGCTTGGCACACGGCCGGATCTGCGCGTCATCCGTGCGGAAAAGCTTCTGGCCGACTATCGCCAGGGGCGCGACTATGGGGTGAAAGCGCTCGACGTGAATCGCGCGGAGATCGCGCAATATTTCCCGAAGTACCGGATCGGGGTTATCGTTTTCCAGACCGGGTTCTGGACGGACATTCCCACCATAGGCGCGCTGGACGACATTATCCGCGGTACCGGCTTCGACGTTATCAGGCTCGTCAATGTCACCGGCAATGTTCGTCATGAAGAGACGGATTTGAGGGTGCTGCGCTACACTGGACCGCTCGCGGAGCACGCCGCACCGATCGACTTGAACATACCCCTTATCGGACAACATTTCTCAGAGAAACCGGCACGAAAGCCTTGAAAACCTCCGCTCCCCTTAACGCGCTCCTGTCTGTCATCGTCCCGCTGCATAATGCCGGCGACGAGGCCAAAGGCTATCTGCTCCCCATCATCGAGGCCGTCTCCGGGCTTTTTTCGGATTTCGAGATCGTTGTCGTGGACAACGGTTCGGATGCCGGATCGATGCCCAACTATGCGGCGCTGGCGCAGGAGCTTCCGAACCTGCAGATATATCAGCTTATCTCGCGAGTGGATTTCGAAGTGGCCGCGTGGGCCGGCGTGGAAAACAGCCTCGGCGACTATGCTCTGGTGTTCGATCCCTTGAACGAGGATCTGTCGTGCCTGTCACAGGCCGTTTCCGCCATTCTCGATGGGCGGGACATAGTGTTCGTTCGCAATACGACGCCTCATCACTATGGCGCGGCAGAGCGCACCTTCGTTCGTGTGTTTCATCGCTTGTTCCGCGCGCTCAGCGGCGTAGACCCCGATCAGGAGACGCCGCACTGGCGTCTGCTCACCAAGCGGGTGGTCTCGGCGATCCTGCAGGAGCCGCGCCCGGTCATGCGGTTTCGCACCCTGCAATCGATCAGCGGTTTTTCGAAAACGACGCTCAGCTATTCGGCGCCGCGTCGCGATGCCGAACGCGAAGGCCTCGTGCCGCGCTTGCGCCGGACGGTCAACCTCATGCTGTCGACGACGATGTTGCCGTTGCGGCTGGTTTCGATGATGGCGCTGCTGGGCGCAATCCTCAATCTGTTCTACTCGGGCTACGTGTTGGTCATTGCATTCGTGCGAGGCCATGTCGAACCGGGGTGGACGACGTTGTCGCTGCAGCAATCCGGCATGTTTTTCCTGTTTTCCGTCGTGCTGTTCGTTCTCAGCGAATACATGGCGAACACGTTGACGACCACGCGAGGCGGGCCGCCCTATCACATCGTGGCCGAGCGTACGAGCACGATGCTGAACCGGCAGAAGAAACTCAACGTCGAAGCCAATTCCACCGTCACAAAGCCGTTCGCATGAATCCCGATGCTGTCGTCATCGGGGGCGGATTCTATGGCGCAAGCGTTGCCGTGTATTTGCGGGAACGTCGGGGGCTGAAGAACGTAGTTCTGCTCGAACGCGACGATCGATTGATGCAGCGCAGCTCCTATAACAACCAGGCGCGCATTCACAGCGGCTACCACTATCTTCGCAGTTTTACCACCGCCTATCGGAGCCGGGTAAATTTTCCCCGGTTCATCGCGGAATTTCCGCAGGCGGTTTATGATGGGTTCCAGCAGATCTATGCGCTTGCGCGCCGCAATTCGAAGGTCACAAACCAGCAGATGCGCCGGTTCTGCGCCGAGATCGGTGCGCCGCTGTTGCCCGCGCCAAAGGAATACGCATCGCTTTTCGATCCGCGGTTGATCGAAGCGGTTTATCTGACCGAGGAAACCGCATTCAACGCCGACGCGCTGCGCGAAATTCTCATCGCGCGCCTCGGGAAAAACAACGTAGCGATCCGCCTTGGAGCCGAAGTCAATTCCGTCAGATGCACCGGGGATGGCGTCGTTGTCGAAGGGCAGGGCTTTTCCTATTCGGTCCCGATGATCTTCAACTGCACCTATAGCCGCTTGCAGCAGACGGTGAGTGGTGTTGGGCCGTCCAAATTCTCGCTCAAACATGAGATCGCCGAAATGGCGCTGGTCGATCCGCCGCCGCAATTGAAAAACATCGGCATTACGGTCATGGATGGCGCATTCTTCTCCTGCATGCCGTTTCCGGCCCGCGGCCTCCATTCGCTCAGCCATGTGCGGTACACACCCCATAGAAGCTGGCAGGAGGACGGCGCGCGTGATCCTTATGAGATACTTGCCAATGACGACAAGGAGAGCAGGGCGGATCGCATGATTCTGGATGCCGCGCGTTACGTGCCGCTGCTGCGAAATTGCACACCCATAGATACGCTGTTCGAGATCAAGACGGTGCTATTGCAGAACGAAGCCGATGACGGCCGGCCCATCCTCTTCGAGCGGCACGCTCCGCATGGCCGCGTGTTCTCGATCCTTGGGGGCAAGATCGACAATATCTATGATATTCTCGAACGCCTCGATGCCGAAAAATTGCCGGAGCAGGTGAAAAGCTGATGGATGCGTTGATTGGACATAGCGGGTTTGTAGGCTCGACGCTTCTGCGGCAACGATCGTTCGACGCGATGTTCCGCTCGACGGATATCGCCGAAATCTCGCATCGGTCGTTTGACACGGTGATTTGCGCAGGCGTTCCGGCGCAGAAATGGATAGCCGAGCGCGATCCGGCCGCCGATCTCGACAACATCAAGAAGCTCGCCGCGTTGCTGGATACGATCAACGCCAGCCGTTTTGTCCTCATCAGCACGGTCGACGTGTTCGCCGATAGCCGTGGAGCGACGGAACAGACGCCCGTGAAGCCGGAAAACCTCTCGGCGTATGGCGCCAATCGGCACTGGCTTGAGACGTTCGTCGCGGGGAAATTTTCCAGCCATCAGATCGTCAGGCTGACCGGCCTGGTGGGCCCCGGCTTGCGGAAGAATGCGATCTTCGATCTGCACAACAATAACAACTTGCACCTGATCGATGCGCGTGGAGCGTATCAATTCTATCCGATGGTCAACCTGTGGTCCGATATCGAGGCCGCGCACCGCGCAGGGCTTTCCGTGGTTCATCTCGCGCCGGAGCCTCTCTCGGTCGCGGAGGTTGCCCGTGAAGGCTTCGGCATCGATTTTCACAACCACATCGAGGGCCGCACACCCGCCAGCTACGATCTGCAGACGTCGCACGCGGAAGTTCTGGGCGGGCAGGGCGGCTATCTCTATTCCAAACGCGAATGCCTGATGGCGATCAGGGCCTACGCCCAGTCCGAACCGCATTCCGCGCCGATGGCTTGAAACATGCGCATTTCCGTTTCGAACATCGCTTGGGATTTGCACGAAGAAGATGCCGTCGCGGCTTTGCTTCGCAACGAAGGCATTGATCGCGTCGACCTTGCACCCGGGAAATATTTTCCCGACCCGTTCTCGGCCAGTCCCGAGGGTATGGCGAGAGTAAAACAGCTTTGGGAAGACCGCGGATTCGAGGTCGAAGGTTTTCAGTCGCTGCTATTCGGTACGACCGGGTTCAATTTGTTCGACGACGACGATGACAGAATGCTACGCCATCTTGCTGCGCAATGCCGGATCGGCCGTGGCTTGGGCGCGCGCGCGCTGACCTTCGGGTCGCCGCGCCAGAGAGATCGCGGCAACCGCACTTTCGCCGAGGCGATAGAGATTGCCGTACCTTATTTTACCAGGTTGGGCGATGTGGCGTTGGCGGAAGGGGTGATTGTCTGCCTGGAGCCAAACCCGCCCGCCTATGGCTGCAATTTCATGACGAGCACGGATGAGGCCGCCACCGTGGTCTCCGCAACGGCGCATCCGGCGATCAAGCTTCAGCTCGATGTAGGCGCCATCGCCATGAGTGGCGAAGATGCAACGGCGACCATCCGCAAGCATGCGTCCATCATCGGCCATGTACACGCGAGCGAGCCGCATCTGGCGGTATTGGGCGACGGCGGTTCGCCGCACGCAGAAGCCGGCGCAGCTTTGCGAGAGGTGCGTCCCGACCTCACAGTGACGATCGAAATGGCGGCAACCAAATCGAACCAGATCGAAGCGGTGCGCAAAGCGGTTGATGTCGCCAAACGCGCCTATGGCGCGGAGTAGAAACGTCATGGTCGCACCGCAAGTACCTGCTTACCGCGTCGATTTGTGGAACGGCCGCACGCGCCCGTGGTGTATCGTGATCCCCGTGATAAACGAGGGAGAGCGGATTGGCCGCCTGCTCGCGCGCATGGCGGGCCTCAACATTTCCGGTTTGGCCGACATCCTCATCGTCGATGGCGGATCGACCGACGGCTCTCTCGCAATCGACAAGCTGAAGGCGCTATCGGTCGCCGGTCTTCTCACAAAAACCGGTCCCGGCAAGTTGAGCGCCCAATTGCGCTGCGCTTATTCCTTTGCGCTGGCCAATGGCTACGAGGGCATCGTCACGATCGACGGCAACGACAAGGATGATCCCGATGCCATTCCCGCTTTTGTGGATGCATTGGCAAACGGCGTCGACTTTGCCCAGGCTTCGCGTTTTATTCCAGGAGGAACCGACGAGAATACGCCATGGAAGCGCCGCCTCGCGATCCGGCTTGTCCACGCGCCGTTCTTGAGCATTGCTTCCGGTTTCCACTGGACCGATACGACACAGGGCTTCCGCGCCTATAGCCGGAAACTCCTGGAAGATCCGCGTGTGGCCCCGTTCCGGGATATTTTTGAAGGTTACGAACTGCTTGCCTATATGAACTATCGCGCGCCCCGGCTCGGATACAAATGCGTGGAACTGCCGACCGCGCGGCGCTATCCGAAGAACGAAGCCATACCGACAAAGATTTCTTCGTTTAGTGGCGAACTGAAGGTCTTCACGGTTCTGATAAATGCCTGCCTTGGCCGGTTTGATCCGGCATAGCCGCGCGCGCGACGCATTGGCCTGCGATTACCACCCGCTATCGAGCAAGGTATCGAGTGTCGGCACGAACCATACGTCTTTTCCGCGATTGCATTCCCGCACCAGCGCGCGCAGGGATTCGCTTTGCGAGGTGTAAGCCGAAATATCGCCGATGATCGCAAAGCGGCAGCGATAGTTCTGGAATTTCTGCAGCACGTCGCCCGCAACGCCCGTGCGAAGATCAAAGAAGGCGGGCGCGATATTGCCGACATGCAGCGCGATCACCTCCGCCCGTTCGCCGCGCACTTTCATAAGCAGATCGCGCGCATCCGCCGCCGAAGCCAGCAGAACATGGTCGGCCCGAAATTCCGCGACTTCGGCAGTTGGCGTCTTGTGGATTTGCAAATGCAACATAGGCTCGCCTCGGCTGCTCCCATTCTCTCATGGCCCGCGGATGCGGGCCACCCGGTCGGTGTTGCACTGGTGGAACAGCGGTTAAGGAAAGCGTTCAATTCTCCAACGACAGAGATTGTCCCCTGGGTGGCCCGCCCTCGCGGGCCATGACAAGATGAATGGGAAAGCAATCGGGAAACGAACAATGAATTTCGATCTCAAAAACAAGATCGCCGTGGTCACCGGCGGAAGCCGTGGTCTGGGGCGCGAGATGGTGCTGGCGTTTGCCAAAGCAGGCGCCGATGTGGTGATCGCCAGCCGCAAACTGGAAGCGTGCCAGGAAGTCGCGCATGAAGTCGAGAAACTGGGCCGCAAGGCGCTCCCCTTTGCCGCCCATGTCGGCACATGGGAAGACAACGACAAGCTTGCCGATGCCGCTTACAAATATTTCGGCCGCGTCGATATTCTGGTGAACAACGCCGGCATGTCCCCGCTCGCGCCGTCGCTCGGCGAAACCAGCGAGGCTTTGTTCGATAAAGTCATCGACGTCAATTTCAAGGGCCCGTTCCGGCTCTCTTCCTTGATCGGCGAACGCATGGTGGCGGGGAAGGGTGGGGTGATCATCAACCTGTCGAGCACGGCAGCGTTTGTTCCGATGCCCCACACCATCCCCTATGGCGGCGCGAAAGCGGCGATCAACGTGATGACGGTCGCGCTCGCCAAGGCCTTTGCGCCGAAGGTGCGCGTCAATTGCATCGCGCCCGGCCCGTTCCTGACAGACGTTTCGACGGTATGGCGCGAGAACAAGCAATATGAGCAGTCGCTGGGATTGCAGCGTTTCGGCAAGCCGGAGGAAATCGTCGGCACCGCGCTTTATCTCGCAAGCGATGCGTCGTCCTACACCACGGGACAGGTTATCCGCGTCGATGGAGGCACATGGTAACACGAAACAATTTTCATATTTTCACGGGCGGCCCCGGCGCGGGCAAGACAACGGTGCTGGAAGCGCTTCGGATGCGGGGCTACGCCTGCGTCGAAGAAACAGGCCGCAAGATCATCCGGGAGCAGGCGGCGATAGGCGGAAATATCCATCACAATGGCGACCGCATCGCCTATCGCGATCTCATGCTGTCACGCGCGATTGCCGATTACGAGCGCATGGCCGCGCAAAGCGGCCCCGTCTTCTTCGACCGCGGCATTCCCGATCTCGTCGGTTACAACCGTCTTATCGGCACCGAAATTCCGCAGGCCATGCGCGATGCGGCAGAAGCCTATCGCTATAACCCGGACGTGTTCGTCTTCCCGCCCTGGCAGGAAATCTATGCGAACGACACCGAACGAAAACAGGACTTCGCGGAAGCCATCGAAAGCTGGCAGGCGGCCGTCGATATCTTGCCGGTGTTCGGCTATCGCGTGATCGAAGTGCCGCGCGCTTCGATGGAAGCGCGCGTGCAGTTCGTTCTTGGCCGGATAGGTGCTGCTTAAGCCGCGAGCGGCAACGCCTTCCAGCGTTTCGCCGCTTCCGCCACGCGCTGACCAAGGTGCTCGGCCGTCTTCTTGTCGGCATTGGTCGGCCCGACATCGGGGCCGGCATCGGCGGGCGATTGCGCCATCGCGCCCAGGAAGCTGCCCAGCCGGTTCATGTCCTCATGCGATCCCTTGGTCGAGTTGTTGCCGGGCATCAGGCCAAGGCTGGTCCAGATCATGCCGTGTTGGGCCGCGAAAACGGAAAGCTGGATCAGGCTGTTCAATTTGTCGCCGCTCTGGGCTGCTGAGTTCGTGAATCCAGCCGCGATCTTGTCGTTCCACTTGCCCCAGACTTTGGAAGTCGAATCCATGAACGCTTTGAACACGCCCGATAGCGAGCCCATGTAGGTCGGCGCGCCGAAGATGATCGCGTCGGCATCCTCAAGCTGTTTGTGGACGGGCGCGAAATCCTGCCCGGCGTTGTCGATGCGGATCAGTTCGACCACGGTGCCCGACACACGCGCGGCGCCCGCCGCTACGGCCTTTGCCTGTTCGGCGGTGTGCCCATAACCGGAGTGGAAAACGACGGCGACTTTGCTCATTGGAAACCCTCTCTATCAGTAAGTGTAACTGTTACCGTTACATATTGGGGTGCCAATGGCTTTGCAAGGGGGCGGCGAATTTTCAGGCGACCGCGGCTTCGACCGTCTTAACCAGTTGAGCCAGCGTGGTTTTCGAAAGCGACGTCCGTGCTGCTTCGTCGATGGAGCGTACCAATCCGCAGATAATCCCGGGGGCTGCGCGGCCCACCGGGCAGTCCTTGTTGCCCTGCGGCCGGGAGCCGTGACTGGGCGCATCTTCCACGGCTGCATAAATCTCGCTCATGCGAATCTTGCCCGGGGAGCGAGCGAGCCAGGCTCCGCCCTGCGCGCCGGACCGCGTATGGATCAGTCCTGCTTCGGAAAGCGACGCCATGATCCGGCGCACCACCACGGCATTGGCGCCGATACTGGAGGCAAGTTCGCGCGAAGGGGCGGCACGCCCGGCAGAATCCGCCTTTCCATGGGCCAGAAGGACCATGATGTGCACGGCGGTCGCGAAACGCAGGCTGGTCATCGTCCTATTAGTAATAGGAACAGTTACAAATTATTCAAGCTTTGGCGGCCCAGGCGACGGCCTGTTCCAGCCGGTCGTTTCCCCAGAAAAGCTCGTCGCCCACAGTGAAAGAGGGCGCTCCGAACAACCCGCGCGCCACCGCTTCTTCGGTCTGCGCCTTCAGCCTGTCCTTGTTTTCCTGCGTGTTCGCTGCTTCGACGGTCGCTTCCGGGTTGACGCCGAGCTTGGAAAGAATGAGCGCCAGCGTTGTGTCATCGGCGATGTCGCGCTGTTCGGCGAAATTGGCGGTATAGACGGCGCGGGTGAATGCGCCGATCCAGCCTTGCGCCTCGCCCACCATCGCGATCCGCGCGGCCTTCAATCCGTTCTGCGGAAAACGCACCGGCGGCAGTTTCAATGGAATATCTTCGGCTTCGCAGATGCGCTCCATGTCGCGCCACATGTAGCGGCCTTTGACCGGATAGATGTTGAACGGCGAATCCTTCCACCCCTGTGCGCCGAAGATGGGGCCGAGCAGAAAGGGCCGGTAGCGGACGGCAAGGTCCGCCGCTTTCGCCACCTTCTCCACGCGCATGGCAGCGGGGTAGGAGTAGGTGCTGGCAAATTCGTACCAGAAGTCGATAGTTTTCCGAGTCATCTTGGAACGCTAGAACGGCTCCCTTATCTATCGCCAGCCACGGATTCACGCTTCTCGGGCTTATCTGGTATGCACCAGCGAAGGGGGAGGGGGTGGCGAAAATCGAAAAACGACTATCCCTTTGTCTTGGTTGAGTGTTTCAGAACAGCGACGTGGAGAAATCAGTGGCAGCGACAGGCGTGAAAAAGGTGGTTTTGGCCTATTCCGGGGGGCTCGATACGTCGGTCATCCTCAAATGGCTGCAAACCCAATATGGCGCCGAAGTCGTCACCTTCACCGCCGATCTGGGGCAGGGCGAAGAACTGGAGCCCGCGCGCAAGAAAGCCGAACTCCTGGGCATCAAGCCTCAGAACATCTTCATCGAAGACCTGCGCGAGGAATTCGTGCGCGACTATGTCTTCCCCATGTTCCGCGCCAATGCCGTCTATGAAGGCGTGTACCTGCTGGGCACCTCGATCGCTCGTCCGCTGATCGGCAAGAAGCAGATCGAGATAGCCGAGAAGGTGGGTGCGGACGCCGTCTGTCACGGCGCGACCGGCAAAGGCAACGATCAGGTACGCTTCGAACTCACCTATTACGCGCTCAAGCCCGACATCAAGGTGATCGCGCCGTGGCGCGAATGGGATCTGACCAGCCGCACCAAGCTGATCGAGTTCGCCGAGCATCACCAGATTCCGATTGCGAAGGACAAGCGCGGCGAAGCGCCGTTCTCGGTCGATGCCAACCTTCTGCATTCGTCCTCGGAAGGAAAGGTGCTGGAAGACCCGGCTGTCGAGCCCGACAGCATCGTCTATCAACGCACGCTCTCCCCCGAAGAAGCGCCCGACAAACCCACTTATATCGAAATCGGTTTTGAAAAAGGCGATGCCGTTTCCATCGACGGCACAAGGCTCTCGCCCGCCACGCTGCTCGCGAAATTGAACGAATTCGGAAAAGCCAACGGCATCGGCCGTCTCGATCTGGTGGAAAACCGTTTTGTCGGCATGAAATCGCGCGGCGTGTATGAAACGCCGGGCGGCACCATTCTGCTGGCCGCCCATCGCGCAATCGAATCCATCACGCTGGATCGCGGCGCCTCGCATCTGAAAGACGATCTGATGCCGCGCTATGCGGAGCTGATCTATTACGGCTTCTGGTTCTCGCCGGAACGCGAAATGCTGCAGGCCGCCATCGATAAGAGCCAGGAATTTGTCGGCGGCACCGTGCGGTTGAAACTCTACAAGGGCAACGTCATCGTCGTCGGCCGGTCGTCGCCATATTCGCTCTATTCGCAAGACCTCGTGACCTTCGAGGACGACCGTGGTGCTTACGACCAGAAAGACGCGCAAGGCTTCATCAAGCTCAATGCGCTGCGCCTGCGCACGCTCGCGATGAGGAAGCGGAAGACCAAGTCATGACCGAAAACGGAATGCAGATCGAATACTGGAACGGCGAGGGCGGCGAACGCTTCGCGCGATCTCAGGAAGCAATCGATCGAAGCATGGCGAAAATCACCGATGCGGCGATAGCGTTCGCGGCTCCTCAGACTGATGAGCGGGTATTGGACGTCGGTTGTGGTTGCGGCACCACGACGTTCCGTTTGCGCGAAAAGGTCGGTCCCAATGGCGTCACGGCCGGCGTGGACGTTTCCAAAGTCATGCTCAATGTCGCGCGGGCCCGTGCCGCTGCGGCCAATGCAGACGTCGCCTTTGTGGAAGACGATGCTGCGAAGCATGATTTCCAGCCGGTGTTCGATCTCGTCTTTTCGCGTTTTGGCGTGATGTTCTTTGCCGATCCGGTTGCGGCCTTTGCGAACATCCGCACCGCGCTGACGAAGACCGGCCGCCTCGCCTTCGTTTGCTGGCGTTCGCTGCCGGAAAATTTCTGGGCTTACGCGCCGCTCGTTGCCGCCAGACCATTCCTGCCGCCGATGGACCCGCCCGACCCGCATGCACCCGGCCCATTCGCCTTTGCGGACGGCGACAGGGTTCACCGCATTCTTGCAAGCGCTGGCTTCAACACGATAAACATTGAAAAGCTCGACACCACGATGAGCATGGGCGCAACCATCGAAGAAGCATCGGCCGAAGCCATGAATATCGGTCCGGTTTCTCGAGCCGCCGCCGAACTGGATGAAGGCACGCGCGACAAAATCCGCGCGGCCATCGCCGAAGCTTTCGCA
>CAZTCU010000032.1:0-16582 GCA_964612235.1 uncultured Rhizobium sp. | reverse complement strand
CCGGAGGGATTGCGGCTGGGCATGAAGCCGGTGCCGCGCAGGATGCGCCACAACGCATCGGGCGAAGACAGGTTGCCCTTCGCGCCCGACGACCGGATTCCACGCACCGCCTCGTTCGAAACCACGAGCGGCACGCCGGATTGCGCCGTGTAGGCCTCAAGCGCGGTGTCGAGATCGCCGGACGGGATGTTGAAGGTTTCGGCGAAGCCTGCTTGCGTCAACGCGATGAAGCTGACGCCCGCGAGCAGCGCACCGATTTTTGTCGTCTTGTTCATCAATTCCCCCCTAGGGCGGCGTTAAGCCATGTTCGAATTCAGCGTGTGATGACGATTTGCTTGCCTTCGTCGTCGACCCGAAGATCGAAGAAGGTTTTGACCATGTGCGTGAAGGCGTTGAGATCGTTGGTCGGCAGCACGCCGCTGATGGTGAGCTTTCCGGCCGCGGCGTCGGCTATCACGATCTTGCGTGCGTTGTAGCGGTTGTATTCGCGCGCGGCTTGCGCAAGCGAGGTGTGGCGGAAGATCAGCAGACCGTCGCGCCAGGACAGATCGTTGGCGAGCGCGCGCACCGGTTCGGAGGTGACCGAAATCCCCTTCGCCGTCGCCACAAGAACCTGGCCCGGCGACATCAGCGCGGATTGCCCGCGCTTGCGGCTGGCTTCGGTATCGAACCAGATGCGCCCGTCGAGCAGCGCCACCTCCACCTTGCCCGGCGCATCCAGCACGCGGAATTTCGTGCCCAGCACAGTGATGCGATGATCGCCGACCTTCACGGTGAACGGCCTGCTCGCGTCATGGGCGATTTCGAAATAGGCCTCGCCTTTTTCGAGCGACGCCGTGCGCCGGCCCGACGACAGATCGACGTTCACCGCCGTGTCGGTGTTCAGTTCGATGTGCGAACCGTCCCTCAGCGTGATGATTTCGTGTTCGCCCACCGCGGTCTTGAAGAGGCGGCCTTCGGGTTGGTTCAGGTAATAAGTGCTGCCCGCCACAAGCGCCGCGGCGGCAACCACGCCTGCCGCGATCTTCACAGACGTCGCGCGCAACGCGCCGAACCGCGAGCGGTCGGCGGCGGGGCGGCGCAACGCGATCAACCGTTCGGCTTCTTTCCATGCCTGCGCCACGCGATGATAGGCAAGCAGATGCGCGGGCGAGGCGGCGAGCCAGGCGTCGAGTTCGCGTTGATCCGCTTCGGTCCATCCGGCGCGGTCGCGGCGTTCCAGCCACTCGCCGGCTTCCTTCTTTATATCTATTGCACTGCGCGGCTGGGGGACGCTCATCGGGGCGCCTCCTTGCCGCGCGGCTGGCCATAGAGCGCATCCGCCAGCGCCGTCATGCCTTCGCTGAGATAGACCGAGACGGTGGGTTCGCTGAGATTGAGGCGCACCGCGATTTCGCGCCGCGAGAGATTTTCGATCCGGCGCAGGATCACCACATCGCGATAGCGCGGGGGCAACGCCTCGATGGCATCCTGCAGGCGTCGCAACTCGTCGCGCGCGATGGCGCTGCGATCCGGGCCCGGCATGTCGATGGCGACATCGAGCGCATCGAGATCGGCCACCGCTTCGATCGGCACGATCTGCTGTTCGCGCACCCGGCTGATCAAAAGGTTGCGCGCCGTGGTGAAGACGAAGGGTTTGGTCTTTTCGGGGATCTGGGTCTGGGCGGCCTCGAAGACGCGGATGTAAACATCCTGCAGGAGGTCGTCGACGCCGCTTCTATCGCGCCAGTTGTGTCTCAGATATTGCATCAGCGTCGATTCCAGCGGCAGGACTTCGCGTAAGAACCACGCAAGCGCTTCGGGCGAACTCATCGGCGCGCTCGGATGGGCGTTTCCAGCGCAATCACGTTCGGTGTCCGATGCTTTCGTCATCCCTCGGGAACTTCCCCGCGTTCGAGGGTTAGCGCCTGGCCTTACATCTATTCAGACGCGCCAGAGGGGCGAAGCTTAATGGATTTTTTCGCGAAATTTTGTTGCCGGGCGCGGCGGAAAGGAAACTTTGATCATATCTCCCGGTGGGATAGCGTCGGACCCGGAAAAATCAGGAAGGTCGAACATGGCGAAAACAATCACCAAGACATCCATCTCCGGGGAAACCGCGAAGCTTCTGATCGGGGCTGCCGAGACTGCCGCCAAGGAGATCGGCGTGCCGATGGTCATCGCCATCGTCGATGAATCGGGCGTGCTGAAGGCGTTCAGCCGGATGGACGGGGCGGCGCAACTGAGCGTCGATATCGCGCAAGACAAGGCCTACACCGCCATCTCGTTCGGCATCGCGACCCATGAATGGTTCGAATTCGTGAAGAACGACCCGCCGCTGCTGCACGGCATCATCAAGACGCCGCGTCTGGTGGTTTTCGGCGGCGGCTATCCGATCAAGATCGATGGCGCCGTAGTGGGCGGCATCGGCGTGAGCGGCGGGCATTACGAGCAGGATATGAAAGTGGCACAGGCGGCGCTGGCCGCGCTGGGGTGAATCCTCCTCAAACAGCGACGACAGCGCGACCGGGTCGGTGACGAACACGTTGATCGTGAACGCCACATCGCCGGAGTTCAGGAACATTTCTGTGATGGCGGCGGTGTCCGGCACGTTCTTGACGTAGGCCACGTCGTTTCGCCATTCAGCAGCCCGGAAGCTGCCGTTCCAAGATCGTTCAGCCTGGAGCGATCAACCGGTAACCGACGCCGGGTTCGGTCAGCAGGAGTTGGGGATTGGAGGCGTCTGCTTCGATCTTCCGGCGAAGCTGGCGCATCAGCACGCGCAGATATTGCACGTCTTCCGCATGGGCCGGTCCCCACACTTCGCGCAGCACCTGGTGATGCGTGACAACCTTGCCGGCGTGGCGCGCCAGAAAGCACAACACGTCATATTCCTTGGGTGTCAGTTTCACGTCCTGTCCCGACACCTCGACCTTGCGATGCACGAGATCGAGCATCAGCGCGCCTGCGCGGAACACGGGTTCTGCACCCGCCGTCTGGATGCCGTGGCGCAGCGCCGCCTTCAATCTCGCCACCAGTTCGGCCATGTCGAACGGCTTGGTGACGTAATCGTCGGCGCCTGCTTCAAGAGCGGTCACCTTTCCCGCCACATCCTCACGCGCCGAGAGCACCAGCACCGGCGTCAGGCCGTGCGCGCGGATATGCGCGAGCACATCGAGGCCGTCGCAATCGGGAAGCCCCAGATCGAGGATCACCAGATCGGGCTTCTCGCGCGCGAATTGCGCTTGCGCCTCGGCGCCGGTGGCGGCTTCGATCAGCGCATAACCCTGTTGCGGCAGACTTGCCCGCAGGAAGCGGCGGATCTGCGGCTCGTCGTCGACGACCAGAATCCGCGGCGGTCTAGGCGACGTCATGGGCGGCTTGCTCGGCGGCAATGGGAAAGGTGAACACGAACGCGGCGCCTTTGTGGCCGGTTCTGTTTTCCGCGGTCAGCGTTCCGCCGAGCGCCTCGGTGAAACCGCGCGCAACCGCGAGGCCCAGTCCCGTGCCTGCAGCGCGGTGGTCGGCGGCATCCGAACGATGGAATTTCTCGAAGATGCGTTCGCTCTCTTCCGGTGCGATGCCCGGCCCCTCGTCGCAAATCCTGATGACGACATTGGCGTCGTCGGCCTGCACGCTCACCTCTACGGTGCTGCCGGGATCGGCATATTTGGCGGCGTTGTCGAGCACGTTGAACAGGGCCTGCTCCAGAAGCGTCACATCGCCTTCGATGGCGGGAAGGTCGTCGGGGATGTTCCGCCGTACCTTATACCCTGCAAGCAGCCCCGCGGCACGGCGCAGTGCCGCGCCGATCACATCGGCCACATCCAGCATTTCCCGGCGCTGTTTCAGCGCGCCCGCCTCCAGCCGCGAGATGTCGAGAAGATTGGCGACAAAGCGGTCGAGGCGTTCGGCCTCGTCCTGCACGGTGCCCAGCAATTCCTCGCGCTGGCGCGCGTCGTGCAGATCGGGGTAGCGGCGAAGTGCAGAGGCCGCGCCCAGGATGGACGCGAGCGGCGTGCGCAGATCGTGCGACAGCGAGTTCAACATCGCGGCACGCAGCTTGTCGGCCTGCGCGCGAGCCTGGGCTTCCTCGATGCGTTCGGCCAATTGCGCGCGTTCGATGGCGAGCGCCGTCTGATCGATCAGCGCGTCGAGCAGGCGGCGCTCGTCCGGCGTCAGCAATTGCTCGCGGGCGCGCAGCAGGCCGACCACGCCTACCGGCCCTTCGCCCGTCCGCATGGGCAGGAACAGGCGGCGCGCGCCCGGCAGCGTATCGGAATTGGCACCCGCTGCCCGCGCATGATCCCAGCACCAGACGGCCGCCGCCATATCCTGATCGTCGAGTTCGTCTTCCGGCGGATAGAAGCCGCGAATTTCGGGGCGACGCGCAACGGGATCGGGAAGGAGGATCACCACACCCGCCTTCAGCATCGACGAGATCTGATAGGCCGCCGCCCACAGGATATCGTCCATGCGCGCGATGCCGGCGAGCTTGCCCGCGAAGCCGAACAATTCGCCCGCCACCTGCGCGCGGGCAGCCGCGAGATCGGCCTGAAGCCGCATGCGGGCGGTGAGGTTGCTGGTGACGACGGCGGCGATCAACAGGCCGATGAGAGCCAATATGTTGTCGGGCGCGGCAATGGTGAAAGTGTGCAGCGGCGGCAGGAAGAAGAAGTTGTAAGCGGCCACGCTGAGGAAGGTCGCAAACAGCGCGGGACGCAAGCCATATCTCACCGCACCGAACAACACCGGCATGAGAAACAGCATCGCGATGCTGGTGAGGCTGGTGAGACCGACCGCGAACTGAAGCGTCCAGCCCAACGCCACCGTGGCCGCCACGGTGACACCGGTAAGAAGATAAGGCCGCAACGAAAACGGCGCGGGCGGTTTGGCGGTACGAACCGTCTTTGCCGCAACCTCCGCGCCTTCGGCGGAGGCGACATGAATGCCGATCTCGCCGCTTGCTTCCACCAGCCGGTGCGCCACCGAGCCGCCGACCCAGTGCAGCCATCCGGCCCGTGTCGATTTTCCGACCACGATCTGCGTGATGTTGTTGTCGCGCGCATAGGCAAGCACGCTTTCGGCGATGTCGCGGCCCGGAACGGTGATGCTTTCCGCGCCCAGACGCTGTGCGAGACGCAGCGTGTCGGCGACACGATCGCGTTCGGTCTCGTTCAGATTGGCGCTTTGCGGGCTTTCGATGTGGAGCGCGATCCAGGACGCCTTCATGCTGTCGGCCAGCCTGCGCGCGCGGCGCACCAGCTCGGCCGAGGAGGGATGTTCGCCGACGCAGACGAGGAGGCGTTCGGCCGCGGGCCACGGGCCCTCGACCGCATGGGATTTCATGTAGCCGACCATCTCGCGGTCGACATGCTGGGCGGCCTTGCGCAGAGCGAGTTCGCGCAAGGCGGCCAGATTGCCAGGCGCGAAATAATGTTTGATCGCGCGTTCGGCCTGCGCCTTCACATAGACTTTGCCCTGGTTGAGGCGCTCGATCAGGTCGTCGGCCGTCAGGTCGGCAAGCTCGATCTCGTCGGCCTCGTCAACCAGCCGGTCGGGAACGGTTTCGCGCACACGGATGCGCGTGATGCGCGCCACCACATCGTTCAGGCTGTCGACATGCTGGATGTTGAGGGTGGTGTAGACGTCGATGCCTGCGGCGAGGATTTCCTCGACGTCCATATAGCGCTTGGGATGGCGGCTGCCGGGTGCGTTGGTATGCGCGAGTTCGTCGACCAGCACCAGTTTCGGCTTGCGCGTCAGGATGGCATCGAGATCCATCTCGGCGACAACGCGCCCTTTGTAGAGCGCCCGTTTCCGGGGAATGATGTCGAAGCCTTTTGTCAGCGCATCGGTTTCCATGCGGCCATGGGTTTCCACCACGCCGACGATTACGTCTTCTCCACCGAGCCTGCGCTCGCGCGCCTGTTGCAGCATCGCATATGTCTTGCCGACGCCGGGCGCCGCACCCAGAAAAATCTTCAGCGCGCCACGGCCTTCGCGCTGCGCGGCTTCGAGAAGGGCGTCGGGAGAGGGACGTTTGCCGGTATCCGCCATGGACGGCGATCATAGCCTATCGCGGAGAAGCCGGCATCGCGTCCAGCGCGAGATTGAGCCTGAGCACATTGACGCGAGGTTCGCCGAACAACCCCAGATCGCGTGGGCTGGTGGCGGCTTCGATGGCGCGGCGCACCGTTTCAACCGAAAGCCCACGGGCGCGCGCCACGCTTGCCGCCTGAAATTCTGCGGACGCAGGCGAAATGTCCGGATCGAGACCACTACCCGACGCGGTGATGAGGTCGGCGGGAATCGGGCCGCTGCCATAGACCTTGCGGACCGTCTTTTCGTCCGCAGCGAGGCGGGCGATGAGCGCTTTGCTGGTCGGTCCGAGATTGGAGCCGGAGGACGCCGACGCATCGTAACCTTTTCCCGCCGCCGACGGACGCGGATGGAAATAGCGCGGGCTTTCGAAGCCCTGGCCGATCAGCGCGGAACCGGCGACGCGGCCATCATGCACGATCAGGCTGCCATTGGCCTGATACGGCAGCAGCAACTGCGAGATGCCGGTCATTGCGAACGGGTAGGCGATGCCGGTCACGAACACAAAGAGAAACAGCAACACGAAAGCGGGACGGAGATGTTCTGCGAAACGCATCATGGCGACCTCACGCGAGTCCTGCGGCGGTGACGATCATGTCGATCAACTTTATGCCGATGAAGGGCGCAACGATGCCGCCCACCCCGTAGACGAGCAAATTGCGCGACAGCAATTCGCCCGCCGAACGCGGGCGGTAGGCGACGCCCTTCAGCGCCAGAGGAATGAGCGCCACGATGACAAGCGCGTTGAAGACGATGGCCGACAGGATGGCGCTTTGCGGGCTCGACAGCTTCATCACGTTGAGCAGCATCAATCCGGGATAGAGCGGTGCGAACATGGCGGGAATGATCGCAAAATATTTCGCCACGTCGTTGGCGATGGAAAAAGTGGTTAGCGCCCCGCGCGTCATCAGCAATTGCTTGCCGATGCCCACGATCTCGATCAGTTTCGTGGGATCGCTGTCCAGATCGACCATGTTGCCCGCGTCGCGCGCGGCAGGCGTGCCGGTGTTCATGGCCACGCCGACATCGGCCTGTGCGAGCGCGGGCGCATCGTTGGTGCCGTCGCCGCACATGGCGACAAGCTTGCCCTTGGCCTGCTCGCTGCGGATGAGCGTGAGCTTGGCTTCGGGCGTCGCCTGCGCCAGGAAATCGTCGACGCCCGCTTCGGCCGCGATGGCCGCCGCGGTCAGCGGATTGTCGCCGGTGATCATCACGGTGCGAAGGCCCATGCGGCGCAATTCGGCGAACCGCTCGCGAATGCCGCCTTTCACGACGTCCTTCAGGTTGATGACGCCGAGCGCGCGGCCATCCTTCGCCACGGCCAGCGGCGTACCGCCGCTTCGGCCTATGGTGTCGGCGAAGTTGCGCAGCTCGGGCGCGGGCTGATGTTTCAGGAACGCGATGATGGCGTCCACCGCGCCCTTGCGGATGACATGGCCGTCGATGTCGATGCCGCTCATGCGGGTCTGCGCGCTGAACGGAACGAATTCGGCCCTGAGGCCCGCGAAATCGCGTTCCCGAAGACCGTATTTCTCCTTGGCGAGAACCACGATGGAGCGCCCCTCCGGCGTTTCGTCCGCGAGCGAGGCGAGTTGGGCGGCTTCAACCAGTTCCCTGTGTTCGATGCCGGGAAGCGCGATCATGTCGGTTGCCACGCGATTGCCGAGCGTGATCGTTCCGGTCTTGTCGAGCAGCAGCGTGTCGACGTCTCCCGCCGCTTCCACCGCGCGGCCCGATTTGGCGAGCACGTTGAAGCGCACCAGGCGATCCATGCCCGCGATGCCGATGGCGGACAAAAGCGCGCCAATGGTGGTGGGTATCAGGGTAATGAAAAGCGCGGCCAGCACGACCACGGGGACGGAGCCTTTTGCGTAAAAGGCAAAAGCCGGAATCGTGCCGACCGCGAAGACGAACAGAAGCGTCAATCCGGCCAAAAGAATATTGAGCGCGATCTCGTTAGGCGTTTTCTGCCGCTCTGCGCCTTCGACCAATGCGATCATGCGGTCGAGAAACGTCATGCCCTGTTTGGCCGTGATGCGCACCACGATCCAGTCCGACAGCACGCGCGTACCGCCCGTCACCGCCGAGCGGTCGCCGCCGGATTCGCGGATGACAGGGGCGCTTTCGCCGGTGATCGCGGATTCGTCGACCGAGGCGATGCCTTCCACCACTTCGCCGTCCGAAGGTATGTAATCGCCCGCCTCGACCAGAACCTCATCGCCGCGTTCCAGATCGAAGGCCTGCACATTCTCGTAGATTTTCGTTTCGCGGCTGGCCAACCGCTTGGCCTTGAGATCGGTCTTGGCTCTGCGCAACGCTTCGGCCTGCGCCTTGCCGCGGCCTTCGGCGACGGCTTCGGCGAAATTGGCGAACCACACCGTGATCCAGAGCCACAACGATATCTGCCCGGAGAAGCCCGATCCGGTGCCGCCCGCAAAATCGCGCAGGAACAGAACGGTCGAAAGCGCCGCCACCAGTGCCGTCGCAAAGATGACCGGATTGCGCCAGAGCGCGCGTGGATCGAATTTCTTCGTCGCCGAGATGGCGGCTTCGGAAAGGATTTTGCCGTCGAACAGCGGGGTGGGATTGGTCTCGCGTGCCATGGAAACCTCAGAAGCTCGCGCCGCCCAGCATCGCGGCATGTTCCGCGACGGGGCCGAGCGCCAGCATGGGAAGGAAAGTGAGCCCGCCGACGATCAGCATCGTCGCCGCAAGCAGAGATGCGAACAACGCACCGTCGGTTGGGAATGTGCCCGCCGAAGCAGGGGCGCGCGTCTTCAACGCCATCGAACCCGCTATCGCCAGCATCGGCGCCATCGGAAGGAAACGGCCCACGAACATGCAAAGGCCGAGCGCGATGTCATAGAACCACGTGTCGGCAGACAATCCCGCAAAGGCCGAACCGTTGTTGGCCGAGGCGCTGGTGAACGCATAGAGGATTTCGGAAAAGCCGTGCGGACCCTGATTGGCAATCCCCGCTGTGCCCGCCGGCACGACGGAAGCGACGGCTGTTCCGATCAGCACGCACAACGAGGGCAGTGCGATGCCGATGACGGCAAGCTTTACTTCGCGGCTTTCGATCTTCTTGCCGAGATATTCGGGCGAGCGCCCCACCATCAGTCCCGCAAGGAACAACGCCAGCAGCACAAAGAGAAGCGCAACATAGAAACCGGAGCCCACGCCGCCGAAAACGACCTCGCCCAGATGCATGTTGAACATGGGAACGAGACCGCCCAAGGCGGTGAGGCTGTCGTGCATCGCGTTCACCGCGCCGCAGGACGCATCGGTGGTGACGGTGGCGAACAGGCTCGACGCGACGATGCCGAAGCGGACCTCCTTGCCTTCCATGTTGCCGCCCGCCTGCTCGATGCCGTGCGCAACGAGATGAGGATTGCCGTAAGCCTCGGCCGCCCAGCAGATCAGCACGCCGCCCAGGAACAGAGCCGTCATCGCGCCCAGGATGGACCAACCCTGTTTCTCGTTGCCGACATAACGGCCGAATGTGTTGGTGAGCGCCGCGCCGATGGCGAAGATCGCCAGCATCTCGAGCAGGTTCGTCAGCGGCGTGGGATTCTCGAACGGATGGGCCGAATTGGCGTTGAAAAAGCCGCCGCCATTGGTGCCGAGCATCTTGATGGCTTCCTGGCTCGCGACGGGGCCGAGCGCGATCGTCTGCCTGGCGCCTTCGAGCGTGGTGGCGTTGGCGGAGGCCGAAAAGGTTTGCGGCATGCCCTGCCAGACAAACACGAGCGCCAGCACGATCGAGATCGGAAGAAGCACATAGAGCGTGCCGCGCGTGACATCCACCCAGAAGTTTCCGATGGTTTTGGCGTGCTGACGCGAAAGCGCACGGATGAAAGCGATGGCAAGCGCGATGCCGGTGGCGGCCGACAGGAAGTTCTGCACCGTCAGCCCCGCCATCTGCGCGAAATGGCCCAGTGCGGTTTCGCCGCCATAAGCCTGCCAGTTCGTGTTGGTGACGAAGGAAATCGCCGTATTGAAGGCGAGTTTCGGCGACATGCCGGCGAAATGCTGCGGATTGAGCGGCAGATGGTCCTGCAGGCGCAAAATCGCATAGAGCAGGACGAACCCGGCCGCATTGAATGCGAGCATGGCAAGGCCGTAGCCGATCCAATCCTGCTCGCGGGTTCGATTGATGCCGCCGAGGCGATAAAACAGATGCTCTATCGGCGCGAGCAAAGGCGTGAGGATAGTGGGCTGGCCCTCGAATACGCGCGCCATGTAGCCGCCGAGAGGCCGCGCAATCGCGAGCACCAGAACGATAAAGAGGAATATTTGGAGAGCACCGTTTGCGAGAGTCATGGCCGCCTCAGAATTTCTCGGGCCTGAGGAAGGCCACGCTCAGATAGACGATGAGAAAAAGCGCAAGGATCGCGCCAAGCATCAGATCCAGCATCGCCGCCTCACGCCCGCTCGCAAAGCCCGAGCACCAGAACGGCAAGGCCGAACAATGCAAGGGCGAGTAAAACCAGCAAAACGTCCAAAGCTGCCTCCGAAGATTTCGGTAACTGACACGCTAGGCGTAGAAGGGATTAGATTTCGATGTGGATGTTCGGCCGACCCATAAGAAAGGCATAAAATTCGATTTGGCGGCACGCCCGGCGCCTGTCACGCCAAAACGATCTAAACCGAGAGCGCCTGGGCCAAATCCGCCGTAAGATCTCCTGCGTCTTCTATGCCCACCGACAGGCGAACCAGGCTATCGGAAATGCCGATACGCTCGCGCTGTTCTGACGGGATGGAGGCGTGGGTCATGATGGCCGGATGCTCGATCAGGCTTTCAACGCCGCCCAGACTTTCAGCGAGGGTGAAAAGGCGGCAGCGTTCGAGAAATCGCCTGGTCGCGGAAAGATCGCCGTCAAGCTCGACGGTGACAATGCCGCCGAACGCGCTCATCTGGCGCCTTGCCAGAGCATGCTGCGGATGGCTTTCGAGGCCGGGATAGATAACCCGCTTGACCGCGGATAGCCCCTCGAGCCACCGCGCAATCGTCAGCGCATTCGAGCAGTGGCGTTCCATGCGCAGCGCCAATGTTTTCAGCCCGCGCAACGCCAGGAAAGAATCGAAGGGGCCGGCCACGCTGCCGATGGCGTTCTGCAGAAACTTCATCTTCGCCGCCAGATCGGCGTTTTCGCCGACGACGGCGCAACCGCCGACGATATCGGAGTGGCCATTCAGGTACTTTGTCGTGGAATGCATCACAATGTCGATGCCGCATTCGAGAGGCCGTTGCGTGTAGGGGCTGGCGAAGGTGTTGTCTGCAACGGTCAGTATCCCCTTGGAGCGCGCCAGTTTGGCGATTGCCGAAAGATCGACCAGACGAAGCAGCGGATTGGTGGGCGTCTCCACCCATATCATTTTGGTGTTGGGCCGGATGGCGGCTTCGACTGCGGCCAGGTCCGCAAGATCGACAAAGCTGAATTCCAGCCCCGCCGAGCGTTTGCGAACCTTGTCGAAAAGGCGAAAGGACCCGCCGTAAAGATCGTCCGTCGCGATGACATGATCTCCCGACGACAGGATTTCGAGGATCGTCGAGATTGCGGCGAGGCCCGAAGCAAACGCATAACCTTCCGTTCCGCTTTCGAGATCGGCGATGCAGCGTTCGAAGGCCATGCGGGTCGGATTCTGACTGCGCGAATATTCGAAGCCCTTGTGCACTCCGGGACTTTCCTGCGCGTATGTGGACGTCGCGTAGATGGGCACCATCACCGCGCCCGTGGAGGGGTCGGGAGATTGCCCCGCGTGGATCGTGCGCGTGGAAAATGCCAGGCGGTTGGAGAGGCGTTCGTCACTCATGATTGCAACCTGATGTGATTGATCAGATCGATACGGGTAATAAGGCCCACGAATTTTCCCCCATCGCAAACCAGCGCCACTTCGTTCTCTTCGAAGATGGGCAGGAGCGCCACCAGCGGCGCATGAACGTCGAGCGTGTGCGGTGCGGCTGTCATGGCCGTTCTCACAAGTGCCGAGAAGCTGGCCTTGCGATAGGACTCTTCGCCTTCGACGGCCGCAAGGATGTCGCTTTCGTCGATGATCCCGATCAAAGTGTCTCCTTCCAGCACCGGCAATTGCGAGACGTCCGCCGTGCGCATGCGATTGTATGCCGTCGACAGCGTGTCGTCGGGGCCCACTGTAACGGTCGCCCCGGAATCGAAGCGGCGCGAAATCAGATCGCTCAAATCTCCCTTCAGGGGCCGCTGCGAAAGCCCCTGCTCTATCAGCCAATAGTCGTTGTACATCTTGGACAGGTATTTGTTGCCGCTGTCGCAGACCAGCGTCACCACCCGCTTGGGTTCGGTCTGTTCCCGGCAATAGCGCAACGCTGCCGCCAAAAGCGTTCCCGACGAAGACCCGGCAAGAATGCCTTCTTTCGACAGCAAGGCGCGAGCGGCCTCGATGCCTTCTTTGTCGGAGATGGAGTACGCTTTCGCGACCAGGCTCAGATCGGCATTCGGCGGAATGAAATCTTCGCCGATGCCCTCGACGGTCCAGGACCCCGCTTGCACCATCTTTCCCGTCTTGATGTAAGGCGCGAGAATCGACCCCACGGGATCGGCGAGAATCATTTGTGTTTTTGGAGACGCGTTCCGGAAGAAGCGGCCAAGCCCCGTCAGCGTGCCGCCGGACCCGACGCCCACGACGACGGCATCGACGTCATGTTGCATCTGCTCCCAAATCTCCGGGCCCGTCGTTGTCTCGTGTGCAAGCGGATTGGCGGGATTGGCGAACTGGTTGATGTAGTGCGCTCCGGGGATTTCCGCGGCGAGCCGTTCGGCCATATCCTGGTAATATTCCGGGTCTCCCTTTCCGACGTCGGAGCGCGTCATCCGCACATCGGCACCGAGCGCGCGCAAATGCTGAATCTTTTCGCGCGCCATCTTGTCGGGAACGACAAGGACGATGCGATAGTTTTTCAGGACCGCGACCTGCGCAAGGCCGAGGCCCGTATTTCCGGCCGTCGCCTCGACGATCGTGCCGCCGGGGCGAAGCTTTCCGCTGCGCTCCGCAGCGTTGATCATGGAAAGCGCGATGCGATCCTTGATCGAGCCGCCGGGGTTTTGATTTTCCAGCTTTACGAACAGACGGCAGGGACCGGTATCGAACCGGGACAACTCCAGAAGAGGCGTGTTGCCAATAAGATCAAGTGCCGAATGCGCAGTCGGGGGAACAACGGAAGCGGGGGTTGCCATGATGCATATTCAGAAGTTTCGGCCGAGCATAACGCATTGCTCCCTCCGATACACTGCATGCCTTCGGTGTGCCCGTGACCGTGACACCATATTGCGCCAACCAATCGACCTTTGTTCGGATCGGTCGCATCCCACCTCGCCAAACTTCCGGATCATGCGATAGTGCGAATGGAATGCGAGCACGCACGATGAAGCCGGACATGGCCCCTGCTTTTATTCGGTGTTGGCCCTAGTCCGGCACCGCGTCAAAAGCGATGGTCGTGCGGTGTTGCCGGGAGTGGAACGGAATCGTTCCGTGCCACATATAGGACGGGAAAAGGACCAGCCGCCCCACAACCGGTTTCACCGTGCGGCGAACCGCGTTGCCAAGGCCTGCGTCGAAGCTGGGTTCGCCGAACTTTATCCAGCCCTGTTGCTGCGTCTCGTCGTCGGTCTCATCCGGCAGGGACACGTAATAGCAAGAGCTGATCCACCCAAAGGGGTGGACGTGATTGGTGTGATAACCGCAATCGCGCAAACGGGCCGACCACGAACCCTGATAGCGCACATCGCGCGCGCGGCGACGGAACAGCGGGTGATCCGCGCGGTCTTTCATGCGCGACACATATGTCCGCAGCGCTTCGTCGATGCGCACGCGCAGGCGTTCCACCGGCGCGTGGCCGCGCCCGATCAGGTTGTCGTGGTTCTGCGTTCCGGCGCGAAGCGTCTGTTCGAGCGGTGCGCGGCTGTCGCGGTGCATGGGATCGAGATAGGCGTTCAGATCGCGGTTGAACGCTTCCATGCTCGAATAGCCTTCGGGCGGCGGCAGATCGAAGACTTGCACCATGGATTCGTATTCATTGAGATCGTGTTCGCGCGGATCGCCGAGCCTGCGCAGCGCCAGCGACCACAGCGCAATCGCCATCTGGTTGTTGCCCGCGATTTCGATTGCGCGTTCCGCCATGCCGAGCGCGCGTTCGGGGTGCTGGGCGCGCAAGAGCGATTCCGCGAAATTCGTCCACGATTGTGCGTTCTGCGGCGCGCGTTCGACCGCGCGCTCGTGGCTGCGGACGGCTTCGTCAAAGCGGCCCTGCCGGGCGTATATGGTGCCCAGCATGTCGTGCGGCAGCGCTGCCTCCGGCATGAGGCGAACCGCAGCTTCGTATTCCTCCGCCGCCTTGGAGAATTCTCCCGTCTTGCAGAGAAAATCGCCCTTGAGCAGCAAGGGCGCAATCGAGGTGGGAGACTTTTTGGCCGCATCATCGAGCGATATCAGGAATTCGCCGTCGCGGCCAAGCCGATAGAGCAGCTTGTTCAATTCCTGATGCGCCACCATGTTGAGCGGGTTGCGCGCCAATGCGCGGCGATAGCTGCCCAGCGCCCCTTCCATGTCGCCCATGTCCTGCAAGGCAAGGCCGCGGCAATGATCGACCGTTGCGATCTCCGGCAGCGTCGCCTGCGCGGTGTCGAAAAGCGCCAGAGCTTCCTCGAGACGGCGCTGCTGCTTCAGCGCAACACCCAGAAACTGTTGCAAGGCCGCGATCTGGCGCCGGTCGCGCGGTTGCAGGGACAGCGCTTCGCGCAATACGCGCTCGGCTTCTTCGCCACGCCCGTCATCGGCGAGCAATCCGCCCAGATATTGCCGGGCCGTGATCGACGCCGGTTGTGCCGCGAGCGCCTGGCGGAACGCGCTCTCGGCAGCGGCGACATTACCCGCCGCCTGGCGGACATGGCCGCACATCATCAGCGTGTCGAAATCGCCGGGTTTGAGCTGCAGCACACTCTCGAAGGCGGCCAATGCCTCGGCCAAACGGGCGCGGCGATAGAACAGCATTCCCAGATTGAACTGCACGCCGGGCTGATCCGACACGACGGCCAGCGAGCGGCGGTAGAATTCCTCCGCCTCCTGATCGCGGCCTTGCGTTTGCCGGAGAAGACCCATGAATTGCAGCGCGTCGGCGTTGCCCGGATCGCATTCCATCGCGCGGCGGCCAAACGCTTCGGCTTCCGGCAAAGCGCCTGCGTTCAGGCGCGAGAGACCCTGTTGCAACAGCGACGGGATTTGCGGATCGGTGGGCAATGTCTGCGGACCCTTTTGCTGTGTCTGGTTGCGCGGGGGTGCGCCTGCCGTTTATCCCAATTCCTTTTCGCACGCCATCATCAAAGGAAAACAGGGCGGCGGATCGCTCCGCCGCCCTGTTTCCGTATTTTCGCAATCGGGTTCTATCCGCCCAATCCGATACTGATGGTCGCAAAGGGGCCGGTGAAACCGAGGTCTTTGGTGTGGCGCTCATCAATGCCCGTATCCATGGCGCCGAAGAAGAAGTCGGCGCGGTAACCGAGACTGACCTTGGCGTTCGGATATTTGACCGAGAAGCCGATGGAGCCGCCGAGATTCGGCACTGCGACCGAGCGGGAACGCGAGTTCACTACGCCCGTGCCAGTTTGATAGATCACCGGATATTCGGGGGTGTGATTGAGACCGTATTCATGGCGCTGCATGGTGTGATGCGAAGTTGTTGCCTTCTGCCGACCGAAGAGGACGGCGGCGTTCACGCTCCAATCGAACATGAGTTCGCCATCTTCGTGGCTCCCCAGAAGACCAGCCGAACCGTTCCACGATAAGGACGGACCGATGCCGCGGAAGTTGCGCTGAGCCTCGCCCGACATCGCGTACTGATCCCACTCAAAATATTTCGGGAGGGTCGGAAGTATGGGGAACGGGTGGGCGTAAAGCGTCGGGCGCGCATGGACATCGAGCGTCATACGCGAAGAGAATTGCGCAAAACGGACACCGACATTAACGGTAGACGCGCCATCGCGGCCGAACATGCCAAGGCCGATGTCCTTGCCGGCCGTGAAGTCCAGTATCGTGTGAGATTCATGATTGTCCGATTTCACGTCGGCGAAGGGTGCGGGATATTTGGTGAAGGAATAAGTGTTCCCATAGAACGAGATTTCATAAGGTGCCACTTGCGTCTGCTGATGTATGTGACGCTTTGAATGGGAACGCCCGTAACGGATGCCGGCCGAGAACACCAAGTCCGAATTTTCCGGCTGGAAACTGATTTTACCTTCCTCGCCGAATGCGTGACGCGACGGTTTCTGTCCGTTGAGGAAGATGCTGTCGTGATAGGGCGCAGGCGTCGGAGAAAGAGCCGTCATAAATGGCGCTGTGATGGGGTCCGCGAGGCCCTGCATCAACTCCATTTGCCCCCCCAATTCGATCCAGACGGTTGGGCGATCGTTTTCCTCGGCCCGCGCGACGTCCGCGGAGGCGACATAGGCGGTCAGCACGAAGGCCGATG
>CAZTCU010000031.1:0-16667 GCA_964612235.1 uncultured Rhizobium sp. | reverse complement strand
GCAGGTTGTGGCCGGTGAGCGTAATGGCAGCTGGGTGCGTGTCAGCCTGGATGCGGCCGGCGGCAAGCCCGCGCAACAGGGCTGGGCGTTCGCAAGCTCACTTCAGCTTCCCGTGGCCGCCGTATCTCCACCTGCATCTGCTGCTCCCTCTGCAGCGACTGAAACCCAAGCCGCCCCCGAGGCGGCACCTGAGGCCAAAGTCGAGCAGAATCCGGCACCGGAACCAGCGTCCGCTGCCGCGGAAGCGGCCAAGGCCCCCACCGAATCCGCGCCGGAACCCCAACCGGCGCCCTCCGCCGGAGCGCCGCCGTCCACCGCGCCGGCAGCGGAATCCCAGGCTGCGCCTACCCCGGAAGCCGGCGGGCAGGTCATCCAAAGTGCGCCGGTCGGCGAGTAGGCGCTGCTAACACGGATTGCGGAAACTTCACCTGTGGGATAGCCCCGTGGGAGATTGCTCTGCTAATCTGAGTCTCAAGGGCCCCTTCGTCCGGGCCGCGCCGAGGAGACATCATAATATGTATCGCAAAGTCCTGATCGGGGCCGCGTCCGCCGTGACCTTCGTGGTATTCGCCTCGCCGTCGATGGCGCTGGACACGTTGATGCTCCCCAATTCGCTGACCGCGAGCACGCCCAATTCCGCGGCGCTGAGTCAAACGCCCGCCGACAAGAAGGAAGACAAAAGCTCCTGGCATTTCAGCGTGTCGGGAAATTCCGGTGGTTATCGGCACAACAACATGTTCGAGCCCAATTCCTTCGGCCCGAACTCCGACGCCTCCAATCCGATGGGCCCGATGAAGACCTATGGCCCGCCGGTCGAAGGTTCCAGCGATCCATTTTTCCACAACTAATCAGGCCAATCGGCGTATAGTTCTCCCATAACGAAGGTTGCGGGTTGTCTCGTGACCGACGGCGAGAGCGGCCGCCAGGCCAAGAGCGATTTTCGCAAGCCTCGAAGCAAACGCTTTGGGAGGATCGCTTATGACCATCAGAAATCCGATCGAATGGAGCGGCTCGCAACTTGTGCACGCGGCCCATGCCATGCGTTATGCGGGCAACTCGCTCCATCACATCCAGGAAACCATCCATTCGCCGGCTCCGGCGGTGCGCCGCATTTCCGTGGGCGATGTGCGTGATGCGTTGAGACAGGGCTTCGTCGATTTCGAAGCCTATCGGACCGATGTGATCTTCCTATGCGTGGTCTATGTGGCGCTCGGCCTGGTGCTGGCGCGGCTTGCCTTTGGCATGGACATGCTGCCCCTTCTGTTCCCGCTCGCCTCCGGTTTCGCGATCATCGGGCCCTTCGCGGCCATCGGACTTTACGAGATGAGCCGCTTGCGCGAGCAGGGCGTCGACGTGAAATGGAGCAATGCGTTCGACGTTTTCCGTGCGCCCGCCGTCGGCGCGATCTCGATATTGGGCCTTGCGTTGATCGCGACATTCCTTGTGTGGCTCGCCGCCGCGTGGGGCATCTATCACGCGACATTGGGGCCGGAGGAACCGCAATCCCTCGGCACGTTCCTGAACGCCGTGTTCTTCACCAGCGCGGGATGGACGCTGATCGTTGTGGGTGTCGGCGTCGGCTTCCTGTTCGCCGTGTTCGCGATGGCGATCAGTGTCGTATCGTTCCCGTTGCTGCTCGACCGCGATGTGGGGCTCGATACCGCGATCCGTACCTCGGTGCGCGCCGTCACCAACAACATCGTGCCGATGGCGGCATGGGGATTGATAGTTGCGGCGGCGCTCGTGATCGGTTCGATACCGCTGTTCATCGGCCTTGTCGTGGTGATCCCAGTGCTGGGTCACGCGACGTGGCATCTCTATCGCAAACTGGTGGCGAACCCGGCGTAATTTTCGCAAACGCAACAGAAGTTGTCCGAGCCAACGCGAGCGCGGCGATTGACGCCACGTGTCTTTGCTGACAATGTGAACGGAAATTCCGGTTACCAACCGGCGCATTGGAAGGCAAGGCAGTGGCGGACGCTCGACGTTTGGCGAGGCGGGGCATGGTTGCGGCGCTGGTTTTGGCCGCGGGCGCGATGAGTTGGGCGGTACTCTCGCCTGAAGCCATCGGTGCCGCGCCGCGACAGCCCAATATCATCGTCATTCTGGCGGACGATCTCGGCTACAACGATGTTTCGCTGAACGGCAATCCGCTGGTGCGCACGCCGAATATCGATTCCATCGCGAAGGACGGCGCGCGTTTCGCCGAAGGTTACACGGGCGATGCCGTTTGCGCGCCCTCGCGCGCGGCATTGCTCACAGGCCGCTATCCGCAGCGTTTCGGTTTCGAGTATCTGCCGCACCTGGGCGGCTTTGTGCATGCGATGGACGGCACTTACGTCAAGCCGGACTATCCCGCGACAATCCTCTCTGGCGATGATGTTAAGATCGCCCCCGAGAAAAACGGCCTTCCCGAAACCGAAATCACTATCGCGCAGATGCTGAAAGGCGCGGGCTATTCCACTGCGATCTTCGGCAAGTGGCACATGGGTCTTGCTCCCGATCAGCAGCCCGGCAAGCGCGGCTTCGACGAACATGTCTATTACCCCGGGGGCGCCATGTTCCACGCGCAGCCGGACGACCCGAACACCGTGTCGTTCAAGCTGCCGTGGGACGGCATCGACCATTGGCTGTGGGCGAACATGAAGCCGATGATCGTGCGCGGCGACGTGCGCGGCCCAATCAAAGGCTGGCTCGGCGACGAGTTGACGAATGCCGCTACCGACTACATCGAGCGTCACAAGGACAAGCCGTTCTTCATCTACTTCGCCTATCCGGAAGCCCACACGCCGCTTCAGGCGCCGAAGGACATCTATGCGAAGAACGCCTTTATCAAAGACGAACGCACGCGCGTCTATTACTCGATGATCGAGGCGATGGACCGCAATGTCGGCCAACTGCTCGACAAGGTGCGCGAACTCGGCCTCGACAAGGACACCATCGTCATCTTCACCAGCGACAATGGCGGCGCGCACTACACGCGCATCCCGTGGGAGAACCTGCCGTATCGCGGCTGGAAGATCACCTTCTTCCGCGGCGGCGTGAGCATTCCCTATTTCGTCCGCTGGACGGGCCATATCGCGCCGGGCCAGACGGTGCCGGGCATTGCATCCACGCTCGACATCTTCCCGACGGCGGCTGCTGCGGCCGGCGCGAAACTCGCAACCGACCGCAAATATGACGGCCGCAACCTGTTGCCGGTGCTGGAAGGCGGGGCGAACAATCTGGCCGACCGCACGCTCTACTGGCGCAACGAGGATTACTATCTGCTGCGCGACGGCAAATACACGCTGCAGGTCTCGAAATATCCCGACAAGGTCTGGCTGTTCGATCTTTCGAAGGATCCGACGGAACGCATCAATCTCGCGCCCTTCCTGCCGGACAAGGTGAAAGAGCTGAAAGCGGTGCTCGCGGGCATCGACAGGGAAATGGTGAAGCCTGCCTGGCCCGCAGCTCAACGCAATCGCGTGGATGTCGACGGCTTCGCGGAAGAGACCGGCGGCGATCAGGAATGGGTAAGCTGGGCGAACTGAAGACGGCGAAGGGGAAGCGGCAATGAAGCGCGGGTGGATCGTCACGCTGGTCGTGATCGCGGTGGTGCTGGTGGGCGGATGGATCTGGTTCCAGTCGCACTGGTACTACATCCCCGGTTGGATCCGCGACTTCAAAGACCCCATCGAACCTAACCACCCCGTCACCTGGGGCGAAGGCCCGGCCACGGCGGCCGTGCCGATCGACCAGCGGTCGCCCAACGTCATCCTCATCCTTGCCGATGACATGGGCTTCAACGACATCACGGCGAATGGCGGCGGCGTCGCGGGCGGCGTGGTTCCGACGCCCAACATCGACTCCATCGCGAAGGATGGCGTGCGTTTCGTAAATGGCTATGCGGGCAATGCGACGTGTGCGCCTTCGCGCGCCGCCATCATGACCGGGCGTTTTGCCACCCGTTTCGGTTTCGAATTCACGCCCACTCCGAAGGGCTTCGAGAAACTCATCAGCACCTATGACTACGGCCAGCACAAGCCGGTCTACCGCTCCGAACTCGAAGACGCCGAGCCGCCGATGGAGCAGATGGTTGTTCCGACCAACGAGATCATGATCGCGCAGGTGATGAAGACCCGCGGCTATCGCACGCTTTTCCTCGGCAAGTGGCATCTGGGCGAGACCGACGCCACGCGCCCGGAATCGCGCGGCTTCGACGATGTGCTGGGCTTCCTCAGCGGGGCGTCCGACTATCTGCCGAAGGGCGATCCGCGTGGCGTCGAAGCGCATCAGGACTTCGACCCGATCGATAAATTCCTTTGGGCGAATTTGCGCTTCTCCGTGGTCAACAATCGCGGCCATCGCTTCGCACCGTCGGAATACATGACCGACTATCTCGGCAAGGAAGCGGCGAAAGCTATCCATGCCAACCGCAACCGGCCGTTCTTCATGTATTTCACGCCCAACGCCGTGCACACGCCGCTGCAGGCGCGCAAGGAAGATTACGACGCGCTGCCACAGATCAAGGATCACCGGTTGCGCGTCTACGCAGCCATGGTGCGCGCGCTCGACCGCAATGTGGGCCGCATTCTCGATCAGTTGCGGAAAGACGGGCTCGACAAGAACACGCTGGTGATCTTCACCAGCGACAATGGCGGCGCGAACTACATCGGCCTGCCCGACATCAACAAGCCCTATCGCGGCTGGAAACTGTCGTTCTTCGAAGGCGGCATTCATGTGCCGTTCTTCATGAAGTGGCCCGACAAGATTCCGGCGGGAACAACCTATGCCGGTGCCGTGGCCCATGTGGACATTTTCGCGACCGCCGCTGCTGCAGCGGGTGCGGAAGTGCCGAAAGACCGCGTGATGGATGGTGTCGACGTGTTGCCCTTCGTGGTGGGACAGGCAACCGGTTATCCGCACAAGACGCTGTTCTGGCGTTCGGGTTCTTACCGCACGATGCTGGAAGGCGACTGGAAGATCCAATCGGCGGAATTGCCGAAAAAGATCTGGCTGTTCGATCTCAAGACCGATCCCACCGAGAAACACAATCTCGCGGACGCGAACCCAGCCGAAGTGAAAACCCTGATGGCCGACATGATGGCCATCGACGCGAAGCAGGCGAAACCTTTGTGGCCGTCATTGCTCGATGGTCCGGTCGATATCGACCATCCGCTATCGTTTCCGCAAAAGCCGGACGACGAATATGTCTATTGGTCGAATTGATCTCATTTTAAACCCTGCCCTTGATGGAGGGTTGGAATGAAGCGAATTATCATCGGGCTTCTCTCAACCGCGCTTGTCGCAGCCGTGGGGGCATTCCTTTTCTCCAGTGACGCAACGCTCGCCGCAAAAACGCCTTCCGCCTGCCTGAAAAGCATGTCACCCACATCCCCACATCCCGGCATGGTGTGGATTCCGGCGGGCACGTTCCAGTTCGGCGACACCGTCTACGGCGAAGAAGGCCCCGTCGTCAGCGCCCATGTCGCGGGCTTCTGGATGGACACGCACGAAGTCACCAACGCCGAATTCGCCGCCTTCGTGAAAGCCACAGGTTATGTCACGCAAGCCGAAAAGCCGGTGGACACCAAAGCCCATCCCGATCTGCCGCCCGATATGCAGAAAGCAGGCGCGATGACGTTCATTATGCCAAAGAGCGTCGAAGGCATGCAGAACATCGCGCAATGGTGGCGTTACACGCCGGGTGCCAACTGGCGCCATCCGGCGGGGCCGGGATCTTCCATCGAGGGACATGAAAACTACCCAGTGGTCGAGATCACTTATGCCGACGCGCTGGCTTACGCGAAATGGAAGGGCCGCGCGCTTCCCACCGAGCGCGAATGGGAATGGGCCGCGCGCGCGGGCAACACGAAAGCGGGCCTCGATCACGATCAACCGAAGAACGCCAACACCTGGCAGGGCATCTTTCCGGTCGTGAACAGCGATGAAGACGGTTTCGCGGGCCTTGCGCCCGCAGGATGCTACCCGCCCAATGCCTATGGCCTGCACGACATGATCGGCAATGTCTGGGAATGGACGGCCGATGTGTTCGTGCCCGGCCACACAACGCAAGAACCCTCGCAGATGGGCGAAGCGCGCACGGCGATGGCGGGCAAAAGCTATGTCATCAAGGGCGGATCGTTTCTCTGCGCGCCCAACTATTGCATGCGTTATCGCTCCGGCGCGCGCGAACCGCAGGAAGCCGATCTCGCCGCAAGCCATCTGGGCTTCCGCACCGTGCTGCGTGCGCCCGGCCCCCAAACCGCCAAACCGGAACGCCCATGACACTCGAAAATCCCATCCTCGCCGAATGGAGCGAGCAACAGGCAAAGCTCCGCCCGAATGACGTCGCCATCCAATTCCAGAACCGCACGCTCACCTATGGCGAGCTTGACGCGCGCGCCAACAGCGTGGCGCAAGGGCTGATCGCGGCGGGCTGCAAACCGGGCGCGCGTGTCGCCATCGTATCGCGCAATTCCGACACGTTCATGGAAATCGCCATCGGCGCGATGAAGGCGAGGGCAGTGCTGCTCGCCGTAAACTGGCGTCTCGCACCGCCCGAAATCCGCTACATCCTCGAACATGGCGAGGCCGAACTGGTATTCTCCGAAGAAGAGTTTGCGAATGCGGTGAAAGCGGCAAGCGCGCGTGCGCCGATTGCCATCGGCCCGCAATACGAAGCCTGGCGCGATGCCAACCCCGCCGTGTCGCCGCACCTGGCTTACGAGCCGGACGATGTGGTGGTGCAGATGTATACCAGCGGCACCACGGGGCTTCCGAAAGGCGTGCAACTCACCAACCGCAACTATTGCGCCTATATCGAAATGTTCGAGAAATTGCCGTGGCAGCAGAATGCGCCCGACGATGTGATGTTCGCGCCCGCACCGTTCTTCCACGTCAACGGCATCAATGCGGCGCTCAGAAGCCTGCATGTCGGCTCGCGCCTCATCACCATCGATCAGTTCCGCCCTGCGGAGGTGGTGGAGATGTTCGCACGCGAAAAGGTCACGCGCGCCACGCTCGCGCCCGCCATGCTTCAGATGTGCCTCGAGGTACCGGGCATCGACAAGCTCGATTTCTCTAGCATCAGGCTCATCACCTATGGCGGCTCGCCCATCGCCGAGCGCGTGCTGACGGAAGCGGGCAAGGTGTTCGGCTGTGCCTTCGCTCAAGGTTACGGCATGACCGAAGCCACGAGCGCCGTCACCATGCTGGCGCCGGAAGATCACGATCCCGCGCGCGACAAGCTCAAATCCTGTGGCCGTCCGCTGCCGGGCGCCGAGGTGCGCGTGGTCGACGCGAACGGCAACCCCTGTCCGCCGCGCACCATCGGCGAGGTCGTGGTACGCGGCCCCATGGTGACCAAAGGCTATTGGCGCGACGAGAAGGCGACGGCGAGCGCGATTGCCGACGGCTGGCTGCACACCGGCGATGCCGCTTACTTCGATGAAGAGGGCTATCTCTATATCCACGACCGCGTGAAGGAGATGATCGTCTCCGGCGGCGAAAACATCTATCCCGCCGAAGTGGAGAACGCGCTGTTCCACCACCCCGATGTGGCCGATGTCGCCGTCATCGGGGTGCCGCATGAGAAATGGGGAGAGGCGGTGAAGGCGATCGTCGTCGCCAAGCCGGGCAGGGCGGTTTCGGAACGCACCCTGATCGACCATGCCCGCTCGCGAATCGCCGGCTTCAAGGTGCCCAAATCGGTCGATTTCGTAGCGGCCATTCCGCGCAATGCGGCGGGAAAGATCCTGCGGCGGGAGCTTCGTAAGCCCTATTGGGAAAACAGGGAGAGGAACGTCAATTAAACCGCATTTGCCAGACGGTGCCTTTGCGCTTTATTTGAACTCTGCGGTAAACAAGCAATGACTCGCAAGACAATGCCAAAGACAGCCGAAACCGATGCCCAGGTCTTGAAGCAGGCCGAAGGCTGGGTTCTGCCCGCCCATCAATCGCGCTCGCGCGAACAGCGCGACCGTTTGTTGAAGGCAGGCGAGCGCGTGTTCGCTTCGCAAGGGTTCTGGGAATCGCATGTCTCCGAGATCGTGAAGGAAGCCAATTGCTCGGTCGGCAGCTTCTATCGCCGCTTCCGCGACAAGGAAGCGTTGTTCCTGGCGTTGCAACAGGACATGCACGCCCGCTCGCACGCCAACATCGACAGGTTCTTCGCCAATCCCATCGGTGAGAAAAGATCGCTGACATCGATCTTTTTCCACTTGATCGACAACACCGGCACGGAAGCCATCAAGATCAAGGGTTACTATCGCGCGCTGTTCGAGATCAGCCTGCGCGGCCGCAATGTCTGGAGCCGGATGCGCGAGCTGGAAGAATACCAAGCGGCGTGTTTCGAGAAGCTGCTGCGCAGGAAGGGCGTGAAGAATATCCGCTCCGATTTCGTGCCCGCGCTTGCTTTTGCCATCCGCATGATGACGGGCAGCCAGATCAGCATCATGCTGCACGGCCCCGGCCCTTACAATTTCAACGATCCCGATTTGACGGCGCAATTGACGCGCAGCCTGATGGCGGTTGCGGGCGCCCCCGTCGACGAAGACGAATTGGCGAAGCTGGTAGCGGCGCGCAAGGCGCAGAAGCGCAAGAAATAATCTTCATCTATCGGCATCCGATTCATTTCCGTCTGTTGCAAAGTTCACACGAGACGGGCACGCCCATCGGTTGACCAAGACCCTTCGTTTGCTAATATGTGAACCGAAACTCCGGTTCGACTACGGGGCACCGGAGCCAAAAGGCAGGGCAAAACAGCCCGGCCGGAACACAAAGGGGAAGAGACATGCCAGGAATTTCCAGGGACATGCTGCGCCTTTCATTTCGGCTCGGCGCTTCCGTGATCGCGCTATCGACAGCAATGTCGATGAACACCGCCAGCGCACAGACCGAACCGGCGACTGTCTCGCCGCCGACAGTTCAGGACACTGGCGGTATCGAAACCGTCGTCGTCACCGCCGAAAAGCGCTCCGAAAACGTGCAGGAAGTCGGCATGTCGATCACCGCGTTTTCCGGCGATCAGCTCGAAAATCGCGGCATCACGAGCATGACCGATCTGGCGAAATTCGTGCCCAGCCTCAGCATCCTGCAGACCAACAACAACAGAAATTCCGTGGTTCAGATCCGCGGCATCGGCACATCGGGCTCCAATCCCGGCATCGAGCCGGATGTCGGCGTCTTCGTCGACGGCGTCTATATCGCGGCCGCCGGCGCGATCCAGCAGAACCTGCTGGACATCTCCACCGTCGAAGTCCTGCGCGGGCCGCAAGGCACGCTTTATGGCCGCAACACGCCCGTGGGAGCGGTGAACATCAATACCCGTGCGCCGACGCAAACCCCCGAAGCGATGCTCGACGTCGAAATCGGCAATTACAGCGAGCGCCGCGTGGCCGGTTATGTCGGCGGCGGCATCACCGACGATGTGGCGGGGCGCCTGTCGATGTGGACGTCCAGCCGCAGCGGCTACGAAACCAATCTTTTCAACAACTCGCCGATCAACGGCACCGATCAATATGGCGGGCGCGGCCGAGTGTTGTGGACCCCGAACGACAAGTTGTCGGTCAACGTCATCGGCTTCTATTCCAAGATCAACCAGAACTGCTGCACCGCCGACCAGATCGATCCCACCGGCATCGGCGGCATCGCCACGCCGGGCTTCCTTGCGGCGTCGCAGGCGGCGGGTCGTCCGTTCATCAATTTCGATGGACATGACCACAAGGTGGACGATGAGACCGTCGGCGACGACGGTACGGACATCTGGGGCGTTTCGGTTTCGGCAGATTATACCCTGCCGTGGAACGACACGCTGACGTCGATTACGGCCTACAATCGCTTTCAAGACCACATCCGCGAATTGGCGGCGGACGGCTTGCCGCTCGATCTTGCGCATGGCGAACAGACGCTCAATCGCGGCGCCTTCAGCCAGGAACTGCGCATCGCATCGGGCAAGCAATTCCTCGAATATGTCGCGGGCGTCTATCTGTTCCACGAAGACCTCGTCTATCTGAACAACATCACCGTCCACACTCCCAACCGTGCCTTCGGGGCGGCGCTGCCGGGCGTGATGCTGCATCCGGGCGACATGAGCAATTTCAGTTTCGACGAAAGCAACAACAGCTTTGCAGGTTTCGGGCAGGCGACCGCCAATATCACCGATCAGCTTCGCCTCACCGGCGGCTTGCGTTACAACTACGATCACAAGAACGCGACCGTTGTGAACGTCGACACGACGGGCGGTACGACAGCGCAATCCAATGTCTTCCGCAAATCGCTTTTCCCCGAACTCGATCTCGAAAATCTTCGCCGCACCGAGCACCGGCTCACCTGGCAGCTTGGCGGGCAATACGACATTGCCGAAGGCGTGATGGGGTATGTGTCGGCGGGAACCGGCTACAAGACCGGCGGTTACAACGCGCGCGCCCAAAGCCCGACGGTGCCGATCACCTTCGATGCGGAAAGCGCCATCAATTATGAAGTCGGCCTGAAAACTTCGCTGCTCGGCAACCGACTGGTGATCAACGCCGATCTCTACCGCATGCTGTTGCATGCCTTCCAGGACTCGACGCTCAACCCCCTGACGGGTTCGGGCTTCATCGTCTCCAACGCGGGCAATCGCCGTGTGCAGGGTGTGGAAATCGACGCACAGGCACGTCCCGTCGACGAGTTGTCGTTGACCGCGGGTCTTACCTATGCCGACGCCGTGTTCACAGATTATCCCGCGGGACAATGCCCGACCTATCCGGGTTCATTTCCGGCGACAGTCAACACAACACCCCCCGGCACTTGCAGCTTCACCGGGTTGACGCCTGCCTTCAATCCGAAGTGGCGCGTTAACGGTACTGCGCAGTGGGAACAGCAGTTCGACCAATGGCACGGCATCGACTGGTTCGTTGCCGGCGACATTTCCTACATCGGCTCGCAATATCTGGATTCGACGCTCGATCCGCGTTCCTTCCAGGAAGCCTACACACTGCTTGGCGCACGCGTCGGTGTAGAATCGGAAAGCGGCCTGTGGCGCGTTTCGATCTGGGGCCGGAACCTCAGCGACGAGACGTATTACGTCTACGCCGTGCCGGAGCCGCTGGGAGCCTTTGCAAGCGGCGGCACATCGCCGACGGGCGCACCCATCGGTGCCGCCGGCTTCGCCGGCTGGTATGGCGCGCCGCGAACATTCGGTATCGAGGGCACGTTCCGCTTCTAGGCGAACGTAGCTCTAAAAAAGGGCGGCCGTGCACGGCCGCCCTTTTTGTTTATTTAAACCTTCCCTCAAGGGAGGGTAAGAAATGCGCTAAGCGAGCAACCGCTCGCAGCCTGTCCCCTTGAGGATCGCATCGACACGCCCTCGGTCGTTGTCGGCCAATGCCCCATATTCGGCGCGGAGCCACTGCAGGCATTTCACCTGGTAAGGGAAGGGCTGTTGCACCCACGGCTTGCCGCCGACCTCGGTCCTGACCTCCTTGGCCCCTGTCATCTGCGCTTCGGCATTGGCCAGCATCACCGGCACATAGACGCGGCCCACTTCCTTCAAGAGTGCCGTGAGCGTTTCGGGTATCGCATCGCGCGAAACCCAATCGGCATCTGTGGGCTCGATGCCGGAAAGGTCTTCCACCAGATCCACCCATGCCGAAACGCGCGGTGCTTCACGCTGTGCGACCGCCATCGGCGTCGGATCGAACCGGACAAGTTGGGTCAACTGGCCATACGCGCCGAAATCGGCGGAGGAGGGGCGGTTGCCCAGCGTGAACTTATACGTCTGGAAATGCCGCTCCATGATCGCGAGATAGCGGCGATAGCTTTCTTCGATCACGGGCGCGGTGGTGTCGTTCGATCCCACCACATAAAGCCGTCCGATCTGGCGCTCGGAGATGTATTTCTTCATTTGCGCCAGTTCGTCGTCTTTGATCGGCCAGCCCGCCCAGATCGGCAGGATGTTCCCGGCATTCTCGATGTCCGCCTTGTAATACCAGCGATAGTGGAACATCGCCTTGGTCAGCCATTCGTCGCCGTAATCCTCCAGCAGATAATCGAGGAACGCGATCACCGGATCGGACGGAATAATCGAGCGTCCCTGGAATTCATTCTCCAGCCGCCGGATGATCGGCGTGGAATCCGTCACCGCTTCCAGTTCGCCGTTCGCGCCGGGAAAATAGAAGGTCGGCAACAGCGGCACTTTGGAACGTGGCATCCCTTCCGGCGGTGAGCGATGCGAGGCCAGCAGCAACCGATACGGAATGCGCCGGTAGCGCAGCACGGCGAGCATCTTGCGAGTGTAGGGCGAGCCGGGCACGCCCATCAGCGATATCGGTATTGTGAAAGCCATCGTGTTTCCCCTCGGCGATGTTTGGAACGGGCCGGGGTTTACAGAACCGGAATTCCCGTTCATCATTCGCGACAATGACCGATTAAACGGGCCGCCGCAATCGAAAAGAGCCCGCGACTGGGGAAGGAACCGACCGTGGTTTTATCCGGCTTCGTTTGCGCCGACTTTATCATCGCGGCCGCGATCTATCTCGTCTTTCTTGCATGGTACGAAGGCTGGCCCCGCCGCCCGCTGTCGCCCGCAGAGGTCGAAACCTACTACGCCAAAATGAAGGCCCAGCGTGCGCCGCAGGGTGAAATGGCCGTCGCCATGCTCGAACGCTTCCGTGCCTTCGCCGCCAGCGACGACGGCGGCGAATTCCACATGGTCAATCTGCTGCGGTGGAGCAGGGCGGATGTGAACAGCGAAGCGCACAAGCGCTACATGCGCGCGTGGAGCAAGGTGGCCGTGCCGCGCGCCTCGCACCCGATCTATCGCGGCCAGGTTGCGGGAAAAGTGCAGGGCGCGCTCGAAGACAGGCTGTGGGACGAGGTGGCGCTGATGCGGTACAGAAGCCGCCGCGATCTGATGAAGATCGTCACCAGCGAAGGTTTTGCGCGCGAGGCGAACCAGAAGGGCATCGCCGTCGAATATACCGACGCCTATCCGGCCACGCCGAAGATCTTGCTCGGTTCGCCGCGCGTGCTTGTGTTCTTGGTGCTGCTCGTCATCGCGCTGGCGCTCGCGGTGCTGTTCGGATGAGCACGCCCCCTTACATCCTTTATGGCGCTTACGCTTCCTTTTACACCGGCAAGACACGTTCTTATCTGCGCAAGAAGGGCATTCCCTTTATCGAGCGTCTGCCCAGCCATCCGCGCTTCCGCGAATATGTCAGTCCTACCGCGCATTCCAAGCGCATCCCGATGCTAGAAACGCCGGACGGGCAGGTGATCCAGGACACCACGGAAATCTTCGAATATCTCGAACCCAGATTTCCCAATCCGCCCGCCTTGCCGCATGGTCCCCGCCAAAGGCTCGCTGCTTATCTGATCGATCTCTTCGCCAGCGAGAACATGCGCATCGCCTGGCACTATCGCTGGAATTTTCCTGCAAACCTTCCCTTCGTGACAAAGGATTTCGGCCGTTCCTTCAAGCCGCAGGGCAGCGACGCCGACCTGCAACGCTATGGCGACATCATCGCCAAACAGATGGATGGTCACCGCACGAATCTCGGCGTCACGCCCGAACTCTACGGCACGCTGGAGCAAATCTATTTCGATCTGCTCGACACGCTCGAACGCCATTTCACAAACTACCCGTTCCTGTTCGGCGGCCTTCCCAGCGTCGGCGATTTCGGCTTGATGGGGCCGCTGTTCGCCCATCTGGGCCGCGATCCCGTTCCGCTCAATATCATGCAATCGCGCGCACCGCGTGTCTTCCGCTGGGTCGAGCACATGAATACGCCGGAAATCCGCTCGCCCGAATTCGCAGAGACGCCAATGGAATATCTCGCAGGCGATAAAATCCCCGAAACCGCGTTGGAATTGCTGCGCCAATGCGTGTCCGATTATGCCGCCGTCTATACGGAGAGCGCCAGGCTCTATAACGATTGGGCACGCCGCAACGCAGATCGACCTACAGGCAGTCTCGTCTCCGATGAAGACAAGGATCAACCAAACCTCGGCCGCATCACCATTCCCATGCGTGGCAAGACGATGACGCCCGTCTCGCAAATCCATTCGCTCTGGCTCCTGCAAAGGACGCTTCGATGGTTGCGCACGCTCGACACCGCGGACAGGGCCGCTTGCGAAAATCTCGCCGCGGAGTGTGGCGCAACCAAATTGCTCTCTATCGAATTGGCGCGCCCGCTGACGCGCATTCGCAACCGCCTGGCCGTGGGATGACCGAGATGGATACCCGCACCAACGAAGCGCCGATTATCGCGCCTGCGGCACCTTCGCTTGCCGCCGCGCGCTACACGCTCGCCTTCCTGTTCGTGCTTTATGCGCTGAATTATCTCGACCGCCAGTTGCTCTCGATCCTGATGGAGCCGATCCGCGAGGAACTGCATCTCAGCGACACGCAACTGGGCATCCTGTCCGGTTTCGCCTTCGCGTTGTTCTACGCCACCTTGGGCATTCCCATCGCGCGGCTGGCCGATCGTCATTCGCGGCGCAACATCATCGCTGTTGCGGTTGCGATCTGGAGCGTGATGACGGCCTGTTGCGGTTTCGCGCAGAGCTTTGTCACGCTTTTGCTGCCGCGCATCGGCGTTGGCATCGGCGAAGCGGGCGCAAGCCCACCCGCTCATTCCATGCTGTCCGACTATTTCCCGCCGAAGCGCCGCGCCGGCGCGCTCGCAATTTATTCCGCCGGCATTCCCGTGGGCATACTTTTGGGTCTTGCAGGCGGCGGCTGGGTCAATCAGGCGTTCGGCTGGCGCACCGCTTTTCTCGTCATCGGGTTGCCCGGTCTTTTGCTTTCACTGGCATTCTATCTCACCGCGCGCGAGCCCGTTCGCGGGGCTCAGGACGGCGGCACACCGGACGCCATGCACGGCATGACGGAGTCGCTGCGCCATTTGTGGAGCTTGCGCACCTTCCGCTGGCTGACGCTGGCCTCTGCGCTGCATGCGGTGTGCGCGTACGGCGTTCTGCAATGGAATCCGTCCTATCTCATCCGTACCTTCGGTCTCGGCACGCGCGAAGTGGGGTTGTCTCTCGGCCTCATCATCGGCGTCATGGGCGGAGCAGGCACGTTGTTCGGCGGATTTGTTTCCGATTGGCTCGGCAAGCGCGATCTGCGCTGGTATCTGTTCGTGCCCGCGATTTCGGTCGCGCTTTCCATTCCGTTCTATTTCGCAACCTTTCAAGCCGGCACCGCCACGCTCGCCCTGGCGTTGTTCGTGGCGCCCGGCTTCCTTGCCAACCTGTTCACCGGCCCGTCGTTTGCCACCATCCAGTCGCTTTCGCCTCCGCGGATGCGCGCGATGGCGGCTTCGCTTTATCTTTTCATCCTCAATTTGATCGGCCTCGGCCTCGGTCCCGCGGCGGTCGGTATCGCCAGCGACCTGTTGCATCCGGCCCTTGGAAACGATGCCTTGCGCTGGGCGTTATGCGGCGTCAGTCTATTCGAATTCGCCGCCATTTATTGTTTCCTGCGCGCCGCAAAGACGGTCCGAGACGAAATCAGGATGTGAAGATGCAACCCATCGATCTCCATTTCTGGCCCACGCCGAACGGATGGAAGATCACCATCATGCTGGAGGAATGCGCACTGCCCTATCGCATCGTGCCTGTCGATCTCGGCAGGGGCGAACAATTCGGCGAAGCATTCCTCAAGATTTCGCCCAATGGCCGGATGCCGGCAATTGTCGATCCCGAAGGACCGGACGGCAAACCCATCTCCATCTTTGAAAGCGGTGCGATCCTGCAATATCTGGGCGACAAGGCGGGCAAATTCTATCCGAAGGATCGCCGCGCGCGTTCCAAGGTCGAGGAATGGCTGTTCTGGCAAGTCGGCGGGCTCGGGCCCATGGTGGGCCAGGCTGCACACTTCAATTATCAGCAGGAGAAGATCGCCTACGCGATCGACCGCTACACCAACGAATCCAAACGCCTTTATGGCGTTCTCGACCGCCGCCTGAAGGAGAGCGAATATCTTGCCGACGACTATTCCATCGCCGACATGGCTGTGTGGCCGTGGATGCGCGGTTACAAATCGCTCGGGATCAATTTGGGTGCGGAGTTTCCGAACCTGCAACGCTGGTTCAAGCTCGTGGGTGCAAGGCCAGCCGTGTTGAAAGGCGCCAATATCGGCAAGGATGATTTCGCGCGCCGCCAGAAGGAATTGAGGGGAAACTGAATGACCGGCATCTACAGAATCTTCGGCTCGGAAATGTCGCCCTATTCGGTGAAGGTGCGCTCCTATTTTCGCTACAAACAGATTCCGCACGAATGGATCGCGCGCAATCCCTCTAACGAGGAAGAATATAAAAAGTACGCGCGCCTTCCCATCGTGCCCGCCGTCGCCACGCCGGAAGGCGATGGCATTCAGGATTCCACGCCGATCATCGAGGCGATGGATGCGAAATTTCCTGCGCCATCCATTCATCCCGACGGCGAGTTGATGTTCTTGTCGGTGCTGCTGGAGGAATTCGGCGACGAATGGGGCAACAAGCTGATGTTTCATTATCGTTGGTGGGACGAGATCGACCAGCGCGCCTCCGCCCAGACGCTCGCGCGTCTGTTTTCACCGCATGGCGGCCGGGAAGACGTGGCCAACATCTCCAAGATGATCCTCGCCCGCATGTCCGGCCGCGGTCATTTCGTCGGCTCCAGCGCTCAAACCGCGCCGTTGATCGAAGAGTATTTCTTTG
>CAZTCU010000030.1:3334-16987 GCA_964612235.1 uncultured Rhizobium sp. | reverse complement strand
CGCGAAGCGTGGCGGGTGGGGGGACGCGCAACGAAGACGGTGTGCGTCCCCCCACCCGCCGCCGCGTTCCGCGACGTCGACCTCCCCGCGAGGGGGAGGTAAGTCGTGCGATGTCAGCCCGCCCCGTTCAGCTCCAACCCCTTCAAACCGCCGTCCGCCCGCCAGTCTTCGAGGATCTTCACAAACGCAATCGGCCCCGCACCATAAGGCCCGTTGCGGGCGGCGCGCGGCGAAAGCTTGCCTTCGTTGTTGTAATAGCCCGGCGTGCATTCCTCGAAGAACTTCTGCCGCAGGATGGCCAGCGACTCGACGGTCTGCACCCAATCGTTTTCGGCGTCCTGCGCCGCCTCGATGGTCCGCACCTGCCGCTCGCCGCACGTTTTCACGATATAGGCGATATGCTTGCTCTGTTCGTTGAGCATATGCGGGAAGTTGGCGGTGAAGCCCGATTGCGAATTGCTGACGATGAAGCAGTTCGGAAATCCGCGCGAATGGAAGCCGTGCAGGGTGGAAACGCCCTCCTGCCATTTCTCGGACAGCGAAATCCCGCCGCGTCCATACAATTCATAGCCGGAACGCCGCGTGTAGCTGGTCCCGACTTCAAAACCCGTGGCATAGATCAGGCAATCGATTTCATATTCCTTGCCGTTGGCGACGATGCCGCGTTCGGTGATCCGTTCCACGCCTTTGCCCGCCGTATCCACCAGCGTGACGTTCGGGCGGTTGAAGGTCTCCAGATATTCGTCGTGGAAGCACGGCCGCTTGCAGAACTGGTTGTAATATGGTTTCAGCGCGTCCGCCGCCGCCTTGTCCCGCACGATGGAATCCACGCGCGCACGCACCTGTTCCATCTTCTTGAAATCGGCAAGCTGCATCAGCGTGGCCGCATCTTCCTGCGGCGCGCCTTCGGATTGCCGCTTGCGCGCGAGGAACAGGATGTTGCCGATGATGTCGGTCCAGCCGTCGTTGACGAGGTCTTCCTCCTGGAAGCCGCCGGAGACGAGGATGTTGAAGTTGTTCATCCGCTTCTGTTGCCAGCCGGGTTCGAGATTTCTCGCCCAGTCCGGGTCTGTGGGCCGGTTGTTGCGAACGTCGATGGAAGAAGGCGTGCGCTGAAAGACGTAGAGCTCTTTCGCATGTGCGCCCAGATGCGGCACGCATTGCACGGCGGTGGCGCCCGTCCCGATGATGCCCACGCGCTTGTCGGCAAGTTTCGTCAATCCGCCTTGCGAGGTTCCGCCCGTGTACTCGTAATCCCAGCGGCTCGTATGAAAGGAATGGCCCTTGAAGCTGTCGATGCCCGGAATGCCCGGCAGTTTCGGGCGATGCAGCGGGCCGTTCGCCATCACCACGAAGCGCGCCTTCATCGCATCGCCGCGATTGGTCTGAACGATCCAGCGCGAGGATGCTTCGTCCCAGCGCATCTCCGTCACTTTCGTCTGGAAACAGGCGTTGCGGTAAAGATCGAACTTCTTTCCGATCGCGCGGCTGTGCGCGAGGATTTCCGGCGCACGGGAATATTTCTCGACCGGGATGTAGCCGATCTCTTCGAGCAGCGGCAGATAGATGTACGATTCCACGTCGCAGGCGGCGCCCGGATAACGGTTCCAATACCAGGTGCCGCCGAAATCGCCGCCCTGTTCGATGATGCGGACGTCTTCGACGCCCGCTTCGCGCAGCCGCGCGCCCGCAAGCAATCCGCCGAACCCGCCGCCCACGATGACGACTTCCACTTCGTCGGTCAGCGGCGCGCGCGTGAATCCCGGCTCGACATAAGGATCTTCGAGATAGTGGGCATAGTCGCCCTTGATCTCGACATACTGTTCGTTGCCGTCCGCGCGCAGGCGTTTGTTGCGCTCTTCAAGATATTTCGCCTTCAGCGCCGCCGGATCGAAATCCAGGTCTGCCGCCGCCTTCATTTGAGCCGACATTTCGCGTCCTCCCGATGCTGACTAATTGTCAGTTTGAGGGAGGCATGGGCCTCGCGCAAGAGGGCCGTCAGAATGGGAGGTATGCCTAGTCGTCGATGGCCTGATAGGCGAGCGTCAGGAAATCATTGTGCAGCTGGACCACGGTTTCGTCATAGCCGCGCTGCCCAAGGAAGATCATCACCATGTCCTCGTGCGGATCGGACATCCAGATGGTGCCGAGGCCGCCCGTCCAGCCGAACCGGCCGGGGTTCGCCGAAGGGCCGTCGCGGCGGGTGATGACGGAAACGCCGAAACCCCAACCCTGATTGTCCCAGAAACCGGGGAAGAACGATTCGGGAGATTTGTTTTCGGGTTGAAGCTGGTCGGTGATCATCGCCTCGACGGTCGGGCGCGACAACAACCGTGTCGCGCCGTTCTTGCCGAGACGCGCCATCATCCGCCCGAAGGCAAGATAATCGTCGATGGTCGAAACAAGTCCGGTGCTTCCGGCGGGATACATTTTCGCGCGCACGGATTGGCCGTTGAATTCGTCGAAGCGTTCGAACTTTCCCTGGAAGACATAGCTTCCGGCCAAACGCGGAAGCTTCTCCTTCGGAACGGTGAAGCCCGTGTCTTTCATTCCAAGCGGCGCAAAAATTCGTTCGGCAAGAAAATCTTCGAACCGCATGCCGGCCGCGCGCGCGATCATCACGCCGAGGATGTCGAAAGACGTGTGATACTGCCAGCGCTGGCCCGGTTGAAACATCAGCGGCACTTGCGCGAACCGTTTCATCATTTCATCGGGTTCAAACGGCGGTCCCATCGGTCCGGGGCCGATTTGGAGATCGGATACGAGTTTCTGGATGGGATAGGTGCCGGGCGGCGCCATGGTCATGCCATGTCCCGAACGCATGGTCAGAAGATCGCGCAAGGTGAGCGGCCGTTCCGCAGGTACGGTGTCATCGAGCGGGCTTTTCACGCTCCGCAGGACTTTCCGGTTCGCAAGTTCGGGAAGCAGCCGGTCCACCGGCTCGTCCAATCGCAGGCGGCCTTCCTCCACCAGCATCATTGCCGCGACAGCGGTCACGGGTTTGGTCATGGATGCGATCTGGAAAATCATGTCCCGCTTCATGGGACCGCGCGATTCCAGATCCTGCACACCCGTCACGTCGACATGGACATCGTCGCGGCGCGCCACCATCGCCACGATTCCCGGCACCTCGCCGGATTCGGTCGTCCGGCGCAGGTGATCGGTCAGGCGTGTCAGCCGCTGTTTGGAAAGACCACTCATTGCATCACCTCCCGACTGGCTCGCTTGATGCGGGCCAGTAACCTCTGGCCCTCTAAGCTATTGAAAGAGTTGATAATAATTTTTTCCTACCTAGGTCTTGAAACTAGGAATGTTATAGAATACATTCCCCTACAGGATTTTAGAGGACCACCACTTCCGACACGCAGCAGCCCTGGCGACGGCCAGCCCGCCCTGCAACGCGACACGAGACAATACAGGGATAGGGGTGTCACCTCGTGTGCACTGCGTGTCCTTCCGCCAGTTTCGATCCGGCAACCGGGCGTCAGGGGCGAAAGAACAATTCCCGCGGGACGAGCCAATGTGCGGGTGTCGATTGTTACGAAAATGTGCCCCGCTGCTGACGCTCCGACCTCCGCCATCTTTGTGAGCGCGGCGCAGTGAAATGCGCCGTTCGTTTCGCGAGGGTGGCGGAGGCATATCTGGCGCTATCTCAACCACATCGGCCTCATCGCATCACTTCGCGTACATGCGTTTCAGTTCGGCTTCCAGATAGTCGATCGCGGCTTCGGTGCCTTCGCGGCGGCCGGCAAGATTGTCCACGCCGTCGAGAAAGACGATCTGCTCGGTATAGATCATCCGCGTGCCCGAACCGTTCGGACGAAACTCGACCGTCGCCGTCGAAACCGTGATCAGCGTCTTGTCGAGATGCATGTCGAAGGCGAGCACGATGCGCTCGTTCTCGATAATGTCCTTGTAGACACCGTCGTATTTGTGAACCGCGCCACCCGGCGGCCCGCCATAGGAATGTTCGCGGCCGCCGACGCGAAAATCGAGCGACTGCTCGTCCTGTCCCCATTCCGGCGGGCCGGAAAACCAGCGCGCCTTGGCTTCCGGGTCGGACCACGCCTTGAAAACCAGCGGCGGCGCGAAATCGAGCTTGCGTTCGATGGTGAAGGTCGCGTGATGAAGGCTGTGTTCGGTCATCTGTTCCTCAGCGCGGCAGCATGTGGAAATAGGGCTCGGCTTCCTTCAGCACCCGCGCATAAGACGGCCGCTGCTTCAGGCGTTCCAGATAAGCATTGGTCTTCGGAAATTCCTTCGCCAGCGGCACGATGCGATTGGCATAGAACAGGGCAGGGGCCGCCGAACAATCCGCAAGCGTGAACGCATCGCCCATGATCCAGCCATTGCCGAGCGTGCTCTCGATCATTCCCAAAGCCGTGCGCATCGCCGCGATAGCGTGGTCGACACCAAACGGGTCTTTCTTGTCCGCAGGGCGAAGAACATCGCCCATCACCTTCTGCATATGCGTGTGGATATGAAGATCGAAAAACCGGTCCCGCATCCGCACCTGCCGCGCCAGATCGGGGTCTGCCGGAATGAAGCGCGTTTTGCCCGGATAGTGCTGATCCAGATATTCGATGATGATGCTCGACTCCGGCACCATCCAGTTGTTGCGGGCCGTATCCTCGATGACGGGGAATTTCCCCACCGGCCAGATCTTCAGGAACGCCTCACGCGATTCCGGATCACCCAAGTTGACGACAACCGGCTCGAACGGTGTGTCGTTCTCATAAAGCGGGATCAACGCCTTGTGACAATAGGACGAGAGCGGATGAAAATAGAATTTGAGCGACATGGCTTTCCTCACTGTGCTTTCTTGGCACCCGGCCAGGCGGGCCCGGTGAATTCGGTTTCGATAATCAAGTCGACATCGTCGCCCACGCCCATGGTCGTGCCCGGCGCGGGAATGCCGTATGCAAGCCCGAATAGCGAACGCTTGAACGATCCCTGCACGGAGAACCCGACGCGCGCGTTGGGATCCATGGCGAAACCGGGATAGCCGCCGTTGAACGTGGCATCCAGCACCACCGGCTTGGTGATCCCAAGCAGCGTAAGATCGCCCGTGATCCTTGCCGTCTTCGGTCCCGTCAGTTCGATCTTCGTGGCGTGATAGGTCACCTTCGGGAACAGTTTGGTGTTCAACCACTGCGCGCCCCGCAAATCGTCGAGGAAGCCCGCCGGTGGATTGTCGCTCGTGAGCGTGTTGGGATCGATAGTGGCGTCCAGCGTCGCTTTCTCGGGATGCTTCGGATCAATGACCAGCTTCATATCGATCCCCGTAAAGCGCGCGGTGAAATGCGAGAAGCCAAGGTGATTGAGCCGGACAATCAGGCTCGTATGCGCCTTGTCCTCGGTGTAGGTGCCGCCAGGAAGATCCGTCGCCACCGGCTTTATCGACGCTGCGTAACCCGGCAATGCGCCCGCCGTCATTGTCAGCAGGGCGCAAGCGATAAAAAAACGCTTCATGTCGCTTCTCCTTATTTCTTCGCCAGGAAATTCTCGAGGCCGTCGATGGTTTGCTCCCAGCCGGCTTCCATACCTTCCAGCATCTGCTCCGCGGCGGGGCACCGCCGGGGCGAACGATCTTGTCAGTGGTTTTCGACGTTGATCATCCAGGGAATGCCGAAGCGGTCGTTGACCATGCCGAATTTCGCCGACCAGAAGGTCTGCTGCAGGGGCATGGTGACGTTTCCGCCTTCGGAGAGTTCCTTGAAGATGCGCTCGGCATCCGCCGCGCTGTCGACGGTCAGCGACACGTGCCAGCCCTGCGGCTGCTTGTAATAGTCGCCCGGCGCGTCCGAACCCATGATGATCTGGCCTTTCACGTTCAGCCGCACATGCATGATCATGTTCTGCCATGCCGGGTCGGTGTTCATTTCCGGGGGCGCATCCTTGTGCGTCATCATCATCTCGATCTTGCCGCCGAAGCACTTCTCGTAGAAGCGGAACGCTTCCGCGCAGTTGCCTTTGAAGTTCAGGTAGGGAGCTACTTGCATTGTCTTCTCCTTGATTTCACATCTCGTGCGCGAGACGCGTGGTCAACGTCTTGCTTCTTCATCTCGGCCTCAGCCCTATAACTTCGCGAGATATTGTTCGAGCTGATCGAACGTGCCGCCGAACCCTTGCGTCATCGAAGGCTTCATGGCGTCGAAACGCGCGTTCTCTTCGGCGGTCGCATTGAATGGCCGGCCGCGCAGGCTAACTGTCGTCCTGCCGTTCTCTTCGGTGAACGTGACCGTGTTGAGAACTTCCAGCGGCCAGTCGGCCGCGAACGGCGCACGCACCGTGTTGCCGTCTTTGTCGGAGAACGAGTTGGTGAAGACGATGCGATCTGGCGCGGAAATTTCGCGATAATTGAATTTGCCCCACATCTCCTGGCCGGTAGGCCCGCGCATGCCATAGTGGAAGATGCCGCCCGGACGGAAATCGAGCGTGCCGGACAGCCAGGCGAACCCCGTCGGTCCCCACCATTTCGAAAGGTGTTCGAGCGTCGTATAGACCTTCCACACCAGTTCGCGCGGCGCATCGAAGGTGCGTGAATAGGTGAAGTCTTGGGCCGTGTTGTCGTTGGCGGTCATTGTCGTGTCCTTTAAGGCTTGAGATCGGTTGCGGCGCGATAGCTGCCGTCCATATAGAACGGCACGGAGTCGTGCAGATGCGCGATTTTCCATTCGCCGCGCTCCTTGCGGAAGCAATGGGTGACGCGCGTCCAGATATCTGGCCGTTCGCCGTTACGCTTGGTGCCGCTCATGCGGCTCACGCCGTACGCGAAGGCGAGGTTGCCGGAGATCTCGATGTGTACGTCACGCAGTTCGAGATTGATCGGCCCACTCCAGGTGTCGAACCATTGCTCGAGAACCCCCTTGTTGCGGCCTTCCGAAGCTTTGTTGCGCAGCGGCGGCGCAAGATTTGCGACCACGATGTCGTCGGCATAATGCGCAACCATCGCGTCGGCATCCTTGGCGTAGAGCGCCTTGGCCGCATCGTCGAGAATGCTGCGAATCTGGGCTTCGTCCTGGAATGTATCGGTCATGGCGGGCCTCATATCGTTGCCAGATAAGCGTCGAAGCGGTCGAACGCGCTGTTCCAGCCATAGTTGTGGCCATCACGGTTCTTCACGGTGTCGAACAGGAATTGCTTGAACGTCATGCGCGTCTTTCCGGCGACATCTTCGAGTTCAATGCTAACGAAGGTCTCGTTGGGTGGTGTACCGCCTTTCATGCCTTCCCACGCGAATGTGAACGCGAGTTTCCTGGGCTCCTCGATCTCACGATAAACGCCGCTCTGCCAGAGGTCTTCGGTGCTATCGACGGAACGCAACCCGATGCGCCATTTGCCGCCCACGCGGAAATCGTTGTCGACCTTCATCGCGGGATATTCACGCGGCCCCATCCAATGAATGAGGTGGCTGGGGTCGCTCCACATCTTGAACACCAATTCCCGCGGCGCATCGAACATGCGCGTGATGACGAGCGTGCGTTCTTCCGTGGCGATGTCACTTGCGCTTGCGGTCATCGGTCTTCTCCTTGGCTTGCAGTTCGCGCAGGTATTCTTCGAGGCGGTCGAAACGCTCTTCCCAGAGGCGGCGATAGCGTTCGAGCCATTCGTCGACGCTCTTCAGTGCCTGTGGTTCCAGCTTGCAGGGGCGCCATTGCGCATCGCGGCCCCGGCTGATGAGCCCCGCCTTCTCCAGAACCTTGAGGTGCTTGGAGATGGCGGGCGCGCTTATCTCGAACGGTTCGGCCAGTTCCTTCACCGAGGTCTCACCCAGTGCCAGCCGCGCGAGGATCGCGCGCCGCGTGGGGTCGGCGAGGGCCGCGAAGGTGGCGTCCAGGCGATCGGGCATTTATAATAAACCATTCAGTTAATTAACTTGATGGTGAAATATCGCTGGGAGCGCCGAAAGTCAAGTGACGCATCCTTTTTTTCCGAATTGACAGAAAGCTTGGTTTCGTACACTGTAATCGTACATCGTACGAAATACATATGCCCCGCGAGCTCACTCAGGAAGACGTTCAGGATTTTCGCGCCCGCGTAGGCGAGGCCGCGGCTGCGCTTTATACCAAAGGCGGCGAGGGCGCGGTCACTATGCGCGAGATCGCGCGCGCGCTCGGTTCAAGTCCGATGGGCCTCTATCGCTATTTCCGCGACCGCGACGAGATCATCGCGTATTTGCGCACCGCCGCGTTCAACAAATTCGCGCAAAGCCTTGAAACCGCTTTTGCTACGGGCGGCGATCCGTTCGCGCGGGCGCGTGCGGTCGGCCGCGCCTATCTCGATTTCGCGTTGGAGAATCCCGGCGATTATCGCCTGATGTTCGATCTTAGTCAGCCCGACGAACACGGAAACGACGAACTCGCCAAAGCCAGCGCACGCGCGACGCGCACCGTCACGCGCCATGTCGACGATTTGCGCGGGGCCGGAATCGTCTCGGGCGATTCAAAAGAAATCGGCCGGGCATTATGGGCTGCAGCCCATGGCGTGATCGTGCTGCATCTCGCCGGTCGCTTGCCGAAGGACACCGATGTCCGCGCCTTATATTTCGAAACCATGCGTCTGACCTTCCGCGGCGCGCGCACACTGTCCAGCAAGATCGAATCTCTCGCCAACTCGAAACGGAGCCTAACATGACCATTCACACGACGCCCTTGCGCGCGTTACCTGGCGCACTCGCCAAACCGCTGTCAATTCCAGTGATCGGTTCGCCGCTCTTCATTATCTCTAATCCCGATCTCGTCATCGCACAGTGCAAGGCGGGTGTGATCGGTTCGTTTCCGTCGCTCAACGCGCGCCCCGTTTCGCTACTGGACGAATGGCTCGCGCGTATCACCGAAGAACTGGCCACGCATGATCGCGCCAATCCCGATAAGCCCTCCGCGCCCTTTGCCGTGAACCAGATCGTTCACAAATCCAACGACCGTCTGGAGCAGGATCTGGCGCTCTGCGTGAAATACAAAGTGCCGGTCGTCATCACCTCCCTCGGTGCGCGCACGGATGTGAACGATGCCGTGCATTCCTATGGCGGCGTTACGCTGCATGACATCATCAATGTAAAGTTCGCCCGCAAAGCCATCGAGAAGGGCGCGGACGGATTGATCGCGGTCGCGGCAGGCGCGGGCGGTCATGCGGGCACGACGTCACCCTTTGCGCTGATCGAAGAAATCCGCGAATGGTTCGAGGATCCCATCGCGCTGTCCGGCTCAATCGCGTCGGGTCGTGGTGTGCTCGCTGCACGCGCGATTGGCGCGGACTTCGCCTATATCGGCTCGGCGTTCATCGCAACGGAAGAAGCCAACGCCTCGCAAGGCTACAAGCAGATGATCACAGAAAGCGCTGCAGACGATATCGTCTATTCCAATCTGTTCACCGGCGTCCACGGCAATTATCTTAGGCCCTCTATCGTCGCGGCAGGCCTCGATCCAGACAATCTTCCGCAATCCGATCCGTCGAAAATGAACTTCGGCTCCGGCGGCAACACGGACAAGAAGGCATGGAAGGACATCTGGGGCTGCGGTCAGGGCATCGGTGCGGTGAAGAGCGTCGTTCCGGCGGCCGAGTTGATCGCGCGGCTAGAACGCGAATATCACGCGGCAAGAAAGCAGATAGTCGTTTAAGCGCTTTGGTGCGTTCTGATCGCGTCGAGAAAGAGGGTGGCGAATTCTTTCGACTTTGCGGCGCCCACGCCATGCACTTCGCCGAACTCGTATTCGTTACGCGGACGCTTCTGTGCCATGTCGATTAGCGAGCGGTCCGAGAACACGACATAGGCAGGCACCTGCCGCTGCTTGGCGAGCCGCATGCGAAGCTGCTTCAAGGCCTCCAGCAGCGTGGTTTCCGCATGCGATAGCGCCGCGTCCTGTGTAGCTTTGGCGCGTTTTTCCTTTCGTGTCGCAGCGCTTGCCAGGCGATAACGGAAATTTTCATCTCCCTGCATCAGCCCGCGACCTTTGGGCGAGATCCTCAATCCTCCGTAGCCCCCGATGTCGATACGCAGGAACCCGCCGCCCACCAATTGCCGGATCACGGATTGCCATTCCTCGCGCTTGCGACCTGCACCAACCCCGAACGCGGCGCAGTTATGGTGGCGGTTGGTCAATACCTTCTCGGTCTCGTTGCCACGCAGTATGTCCACGATATGCGCCGCGCCGAACATCTGCCCGGTAAACTGTACCGCTGCCAGAACCTGCTTTGCGTCTTCGGTGCCGTCGACCATCGCAACCGGATCGAGGCAGACATCGCAATTGCCGCAAGGCCCCGCCTCCTCGCCGAAATAGGTCAGCAAAAGCTGGCGGCGGCATTGCGGCGCTTCGCTGTAGGCGAGCAGCGCGTTCAACCTCTGGTGTTCGCGGCGCTTGCGATCCTCGCTCGACTCTTCTTCGTCGATGAACATGCGCCGCATGCGGATGTCGCCGAGGCCGAACAGCATCGCGGCTTCCGCGGGTTCGCCGTCGCGGCCCGCGCGCCCGATTTCCTGGTAGTAGGCTTCAAGACTTCCCGGCAGGTCGGCGTGAAAGACGTAACGCACGTCCGGTTTGTCGATGCCCATACCGAACGCGATGGTGGCGACCATCACGATTCCGGCTTCCGTCATAAAGCGGTTCTGATTGGCCTCGCGTGCTTCCTTGGTCATGCCAGCGTGATAAGGAAGGGCGCGCACGCCATGCTCCGAAAGGAACGAAGCGATGTCTTCGGTCTTCTTGCGGGACAGGCAATAGACGATCCCGCTCACGCCGGGCCGCGCCTTCACGAACGCGAGCAGTTGTTTCTTGCTGTCTTTCTTGGGCTCGACCGTTAGCCGTATGTTCGGCCGGTCGAAGCCCATTACCAAGGCATCCACATCGCCGCCGAAAAGTTTCTCCGCGATGTCGGCGCGCGTGGTTTCGTCGGCGGTCGCTGTCAACGCCGCAATCGGCACGCGCGGAAAAACCTCCCGCAGCCGCGTCAGCGCTTCATATTCGGGCCGGAAAGCCGGTCCCCATTGCGAGATGCAATGGGCTTCGTCGATGGCGATCAGGTTCACCGGCAGCTTCGCCAACGCCGAAAGCATCCGTTCGGTCATCAGCCTTTCGGGCGCCATATATAAGAGTCGGGTCTCGCCGCGTGCCGCGCGCTGCCATGCATCCACATTGCCGTCGCGGTCCTGCGAAGAATTGATCGCATCCGCCGCCACGCCTGCCAGTTTCAGCGCCGCCACTTGGTCCCGCATGAGTGCCACAAGGGGCGAGACGACAAGCGTCAATCCACCCATCACCAACGCCGGAACTTGAAAACAAAGCGACTTACCTGAGCCCGTCGGCATCACCATCAAGAGATGCCGCCCAGACAGAAGCGTATCCACCGCCTCTTCCTGTCCGGGGCGGAAATCGTCGAAGCCGAACACGCTTTTCAAAACGTGCCGCTTGGGATCGCGATGTTCGACTTCGAGTGCTGCCATCATGGTTTCACGGCGTTGTGCGTCGTCTCGCCGAGCATGTTCAACCATTCCTCCGGCGACTGACGCTGCTTGCGGTTCGGATATTTCTGCGGAATCGCAAGTTTTTCGGCGGTTCGCCCGCGAATCACAACGAAACGCTCCGCCATCGCGTTAAACCAACGATGGATGTTGGGATAGTCCGCAAGTCGACGTTCATTGCGCCGCCCAGCGCTGCGTCCCGGCCACCGGCGGTGGCCGCAATATACCGGTCAATCATGGAATCCCCCCGGAAAATAGCGGAAGCCGCAAGCTTGCGCGATAGCCCTGCGATCCGGCAATAAGGGAGTGATTTTTTTACGCCCCAGTCCTACTCTGCCGGGGTGAGGGATATGAGCACCGCGTGAAAATCAAGCTCCACAAAGGCGATCTGCCCGACGGCCTCGATCTCGGCCCGGTTGTAGCTATTGACACCGAAACACTGGGCCTGTCTTACGTTCGCGACCGCCTGTGCCTCGCCCAACTTTCTGCGGGCGACGATGTCTGCCACGCGGTGCAATTCGCGCCCGGCGGTTACGCCGCGCCGAATCTGAAGCGGTTGCTCACCGACCCGAAGGTGCTGAAGATCTTCCATTTCGCACGCTTCGACGTGGCGATGTTCCAGCGCCATCTAGGTGTTGTCACAGCACCGATCTATTGCACCAAGATCGCCTCAAAACTCGTGCGCACCTATACGGACAAGCACGGACTCAAAGACCTCGTGAAGGAACTGCTCAACGTCGATCTCTCGAAGGAGCAGCAAAGTTCCGATTGGGGGGCGCCGGAACTCACCGAGCGGCAGCTCGCTTACGCCGGCAATGACGTCGCCTATCTCCATCGCCTGAAGGAATCGCTGGATATCATGCTTGCCCGGGAGGGCCGCACGGAGCTCGCCCAGGCCTGTTTCGACTTCCTGCCGGCGCGGGCGGCTCTTGATCTTGCCGGTTGGGATGAGGTTGATATTTTCGCGCATTAGATGGTTAACGCGCTGCCGGGCCTCGTTAACTCCTTGAAAAATTTTAAGACTTGATGCGCCAGAGGGGATCGGCCACATTTGGCACGATTTTCGCGTGGGGGCGTCGTTCGCGCCTGCGGGATAACGCCAAGCAACCAAAGGCCACTCGATGCGCTCCGCCGTGACCGCTGCGGCTACATCTGAAGAGACACCGGATCTCAAGGCCGCGCGCCGTGTGTTCGACGTCGCGGGAGAGGCCATCGCCGCGCTCGGCCAGTCCCTGAACGGCGACTTCAGCCGCGCCATCGATGCGATCCTGTCCATCAAGGGCCGTGTGATCGTCAGCGGCATGGGCAAGAGCGGCCACATCGCGCGCAAGATCGCAGCCACGCTCGCTTCCACAGGCACGCCTGCCTATTTCGTGCATCCCGGCGAAGCCAGCCACGGCGATCTCGGCATGGTAACGCGCGAGGACGCCGTGCTGATGCTCTCCTATCGTGGCGAGACGGTCGAGCTTGGCGATCTGATGACCCACGCTAAGCGCCTGCGCGTTCCCCTGATCGGCATCGCGGGCTATCCCCATTCCACGCTGCTGCAAACCGCCGACATCGCGCTGGTGCTGCCGAATGCGCGCGAAGCCTGCCCGATGGGCTTGGCGCCTACCACCTCCACCACGCTGATGCTGGTGCTGGGCGATGCGCTGGCCGTGGCGTTGATGGAACGGCGCGGCTTCACCGCCGATCAGTATCGCGATTTCCATCCCGGCGGCTCGCTCGGCAAGGCTCTGATACGCGTCGGCGATATCATGCATACCGGTGAAGATATGCCGCTGGTGGGTGAAGATGCGTCGATGCAGCAGGTGGTCCTCACCATGGCTACGCGCCGTTTCGGATGTGTCGGCATCACCGACAAGAAGGGCGCGCTCGCAGGCATCATCACCGACGGCGATCTGGCTCGCCACATGGACCGCGACCTTCTCGACCGCAAACCGCTCGACGTTATGACGCGCAATCCCAAGGTCATCGCCGCGGACCGCCTCGCCGCGGAAGCGCTCGCGCTGATGAACGAAAAGAAGATCACCCAGCTTTTCGTTCTCGACACGTCCAAACATCCGCAAGGCATCCTACACATGCATGATTGCCTGCGTGCGGGAGTGGGCTGATGGCGGAGCGCGCCACCACGATGAAAGCCCGCCGCCGCGATTGGAGCGCGCGACCGCGCGGCACGATGCTCGATGCCGAGC
>CAZTCU010000030.1:0-3234 GCA_964612235.1 uncultured Rhizobium sp. | reverse complement strand
GCCCGCCGCCGCGATTGGAGCGCGCGACCGCGCGGCACGATGCTCGATGCCGAGCGTTACACGCGCTTCGTCACGCTGATGAAGCGCGCCTTGCCGATTGCCGCATTGGTGCTGCTCGCAGCGGTGGCCGTTTACGTTTTCCAGCCGCGCCAGCAGGACCGGATGGCGATGACCTTCGAGCGCGTCGGCGAAGTTGCCAATGACCTCGCGATGGTCAAGCCGCGCCTTTCCGGCAGTGATGCCAAGGGTAATCCCTTCGTCGTCACTGCCGACCGTGCCGTACAAGACAGCCGCAATTCGCGCCGTGCGCGCCTCGAAAACGTCGATGCCGACATGACGCTCGACAAGGAACGCTGGCTCAACGCCACCGCCGCCAGTGGTCTGTTCGATGCCGACGCGCGGACGCTGGTGCTGGATGGGGGGATTTCCGTGTTCTCCGACAACGGCTACGAGCTGCACACAAAAAGCGCACATTTCGATCTCAAGAAGGGTTTCGTCCACGGCGAACAGAGGGTCACTGGACAAGGCCCCCTGGGAACCATGAGCGCCGACAAGTTCGAGGTCGACAAGGCCACGCAGCAGATCCGTCTCAGAGGCAACGTGCACACTACTTTCCAGAAGGCGGCCGGCAAGACATGAAAATGAAAACCGCAGCCCTTCTTCTTGCGTTCGTGTCTGCCCCGGCCTTGGCCGCCAACACGCCGCTCGATTTCGGCAGGCACAGCGCCAACGAACCGATCAATGTCTCGGCCGACGCATTCCTCGCCGACATGAAAGGCAAGACCGGCACCTATTCCGGCAATGTCATCGTCACGCAGGGAAAACTCAAACTTCGCGCGGACAAGGTGCGGGTGAACGTGATCGACAACAAACCCGACAAGATCGAAGCCACGGGACACGTCGTGTTCGATTCCGCATCCGGCACGGCGCAAGGCGACGTCGGTGTCTACGATGTGGCGCCGCGAACGATCACCTTGAATGGCCACGTTGTCCTGGCAAAGGACAAGAACGTGATGCGTGGAACCACCCTGGTCGTGAACCTGGTGACTGGTGCTGCGACCTTGCAATCCAAGGGCGCGAATGGCGGTCGCGTTCAGGGATTATTTACTCCACCACCCCAGAAGAACTCTCAATCGTTAAAGCCGGCGCCAACCAATCCGTAACCATTCATGCTTCTTTAAGCACAACTAGGCACAGTTCTTGCCCATGACGACAAACGCCACGGAAATCAGCACCAAGACGCCGCGCGCGGAACCTCCGCGCGTGGTCGAAGGCAGTCAGGGACTGGTCGTGACGCGCATCGGAAAGAGTTTCAGGAAGCGGCCTGTCGTGCGCTCGGTCAGCCTGTCGCTGAAGCGTGGCGAAGTGGTGGGCCTGCTCGGTCCCAATGGCGCGGGCAAGACGACCTGTTTCTATATGATCAGCGGCCTCATCCCGGCGGACGCGGGGACCATCGAGGTCGATGGCCATGATGTGACGCATCTGCCGATGTACCGCCGCGCGCGGCTGGGCATCGGCTACCTGCCGCAGGAAGCCTCGATCTTCCGCGGCCTCACGGCGGAAGAGAACATCCGGGCCACCGCCGAACTGATCGAACAAGACCCCGGCCGCCTGGAATCCATGGTGGAAGACCTGCTCGCCGAATTCGGCTTGCTGCATGTGCGCCACACGCCTTCCATCGCGCTGTCCGGCGGCGAACGCCGCCGCGTGGAAATCGCCCGCGCGCTGGCCACGCACCCATCCTACATTCTGCTCGACGAACCGCTGGCCGGTATCGACCCCATCGCCGTCGGCGAAATCCGCGATCTGGTTAAGCATTTGAAGGATCGCGGTATCGGTGTGCTTATCACCGACCACAATGTACGCGACGCGCTCGAGATGATCGACCGCGCATACATCATCCACGAAGGCCATGTGCTGAAGGAAGGCCTTCCGTCTGACATCGTGGGCGACCGCGATGTGCGCCGGGTCTATCTCGGCGAAAGATTTTCTCTGTGACCGGCAATTGGTGGGCGTAGGTCATGGCTATTTCACAACGGTTGGAGATAAGACAGGGCCAATCCCTTGTGATGACCCCACAATTGCAGCAGGCGATCAAGCTGCTGCAGTTATCCAATCTCGAACTCGCTGATTACGTCGAACAGGAATTGGAGCGCAACCCGCTTCTGGAACGCGACGACGCGCCCGCGGAACCTGAAAGGCAGGCGGAAGAAACAGCACCCACCAACGAAGCGCTGGACACCGCACTCACGCGCGAGGATTTTTCCAAAGCGGAAGATATGGATGCGGGCCGTGACGACATGTATCCCGACGACAAACCGGATCGCGGAGAGGGCGATAGTTCGCAACCTTTGACGGACTGGTCGACCGTTCGCTCGTCGGGGGCGCGTCTGGAAGGCGACGAAGACGGTCTCGAAAATATTCTGGGCTCAGGTGAGTCCCTCAAGGATCATCTGCTCGATCAACTTGCGATCGCGGCTTTCGATGCCGAACGTCGCCTCATCTGCTTATCGCTGATTGATTGCGTGGACGAGGCGGGTTATCTGCGCGGGGATCTGCAGGAGATCGCGGAACGCCTCGGTACGTCGCTCGATCAGGTCCATGACGTTCTGAATGTCCTACAAGGATTCGATCCACCTGGCGTTGCCGCGCGCGATCTCGCCGAATGCCTCGCCATCCAGCTTCGCGCCAAGGATCGTTTCGATCCGGCAATGGAAATGATGCTGGCGCGCCTCGATCTCGTCGCGCGCCGCGACATCAACGGCCTTTGCACGGCTTGCGGCGTCGATCAGGAAGACATTAACGACATGATCGCGGAAATCCGCGCGCTGACGCCGAAACCCGGCCTCGCGTTCGGCTCAGAGCCCGTGCAGCCGGTCGTTCCCGACGTGTTCGTGCGGGAGGGGCCGGATGGCGGCTGGCATGTCGAACTCAACGGTGACACGCTTCCGCGCCTGCTTGTCAATTCGCGCTATTACACCAAGGTATCCAAGGAAGCGCGTGAGAAGGATGCCAAAAACTATCTCACCGATTGCCTGAACAACGCGAACTGGCTGGTGAAGAGCCTCGACCAACGCGCGCGCACCATCCTGAAAGTGGCGACCGAACTGGTGCGCCAGCAGGACGGCTTCCTCACCCATGGCGTGCGCCATCTGCGCCCGCTCAATCTGCGCGCCATCGCCGATGCGATCTCGATGCATGAATCGACGGTGAGCCGCGTCACCTCCAACAAAT
>CAZTCU010000029.1:0-17223 GCA_964612235.1 uncultured Rhizobium sp. | reverse complement strand
TCAAACCGCCTTCTTCTGCGGAATCGCGACGGCAGGGCCTTCGGTCCAGACGTCGGTCAGGGGGACGCCTTTCTGTTCGATGGTGGCGACCGCGTGGGCATAGCCTTCGGCGATGGCGCGATCGAAGGCTTTCCAGTCGCGCAGGCCCACGTCTTTCAGCGGCGGTTCGAACAGGTAGTCGGCCTGCTCGCGCACCACACGGCGCTGGGCTTCGGAGCCGACCGTGCCGGAGCGCATCAGGATCGAGACGATGGAAGGCGAGCCGCGCATGCCTTCGCGGATCAGCCACCAGAACGGGCGTTCGCCATATTGATCGTCGGTGGCCTTGAGATCGAGTTCGCCGGTGACGTCCGAAGCGATGATGGGGCCGCTCGACTGTTCGGCCATCACGTCGACGGGAAGGTTGTTCATCACGCCGCCGTCGACCAGCAGATGGCCGTGGAAGGTGACGGGCGGAAGGATTCCGGGCAGCGCCACGCTTGCGCGCAAGGCACGCCACAACGGACCGCCGCGATGGGTGTGGATACGGCCGGTGGTGAGATCGGACGACACGCAGAAGAACGGCTTCGGCATCTCCTCGATGCGGATGTCGCCGAAACCGTTTTGCAGCAGACGCGAAACCTTGCGGCCGCGAACGAGCGCGATCAGCGGGAAAGTGTAATCGTCGAGCGGATTGGATTTGACGAAGGCTTCGCGCAGGCGCTCGGTGAGTTCTTCGATGGACCATTCCATCGCGACACCGGCGGCGACGATGGCGCCCATGCTGGTGCCGCCCAGATGGTCGATGGGCACGCCCGCTTCATAGAGCGCCTTGAGCACGCCGATATGCGCGAAGCCGCGTGCACCGCCGCCTGCAAGGACGAGACCCACGGCACGGCCAGCCACGAAGCGGGCGACGCGGCGGATGTCGTTGGGGTTGCCGACGCGGATGTGATGATGGGATTCGAACAGGCCGCTGCGCAGCGCGAAATGTTCGGGCAGGTCGTGCGTCTGGTTTTCGGGATGGAGAAGAAGAAGCTGCGGCAGGCCCGTCGCGCGTTCCTTGAAGGCGGGCATGTCGAGCGGACGCAGCGGCAGCGGGCGGTCGGAACGCGCCAGCAGGAAAATACGGTCGGCCTGGCGCAAGCACAGATGTGTCCACGCGCTGTCGGGCGCATCGCCGCGATAGAAGACGACGTCGTGATCGGCTTCGAAATTGGTGAACCATTCGGCGGACTGATCGGAAGCACTGGAATCCAGAACGGCGGAATGCGAACCCATGTCGCTCAGGGCGGCGGAGAGGCGATGGGCGATGGGTTCGGCGTCAAGACCTTCCTGCAGCGGAATGATCGCGAAGGTCTTGGGGCGCGCCTTGGTGTCGCCGCCGCGCGTGGTGTTCTGCAGGCGCTTCACCATCACGCGCATGAGATTGAGCATCACGCGGGGATAGCGCGCGATCAGACCGTTGAAGGCTTCGGGACTGACGCGCAGGAGTTCGCTGTCGCGCAGCGCCACGAGTTGGGCGGAATGGGCTTCGCCGGAGATCAGGGACATCTCGCCGACGGTTTCGCCTGCGGGTATGTGGGCGACCAGTTTGCGGTTGCCGCGTTCGTCTTCGACGAAGACGCCGAGCGAACCGGTGACGACAAGAAAGAGCGCGCGCGAGTTCTCGCCGTCGCGCTGCAGGAGCATGCCGCCGGGAAGACAGAACCAGTTCGCTTCGCCGAGCAGGCGCTTGAGGCCACTGTCGCCGACTTCGGACAGAAGCGAAAAACTGCGCAACTGGGTGCGCAAGGATTCCGGATAGACGGTTTCGCTTCCGACTCTGAAAGATGACAGAAAGGCCATGTTCATCGGCTGGGTTTTCCGTCTTCTACCATGCCGTCCAGCCCCCATCGACGGCAACCGCCGAGCCGGTCACGAAGCTGGATGCGGGCGAGGCGAGGAATTGTACGGGGCCTGCGATTTCATCGGACTTGCCGAGGCGGCCGAGCATCGTTTTCGCCGCAAGCCTCTCGGCGAATTGCGGATCGTTGGCCTGCACCTCCGGGCGCGGAAAGGGGCCGGGCACCAGCGCGTTGACGCGAATGCGTTCGGGACCCAGTTCGGCTGCGAGATGGCGCGTGAGCTGGATCAGGGCTGCTTTCGCGGGGCCGTAGTGAAAGGGGCTTGCCTGTTCGGGTTTGGCGTAGATGCGGGCGTCGGGCGAGACCGCGGCATACATCGATGCGATGTTGATGATGCTGGCGTCGCCCGATGCCTTCACGGCGTTGCGCAAAGCAGGCAATGCGGCGCGGGTGATTTCGAAAGCGGCGGTGACGCTGGAACGATAGGTCTGGTCGAAATCTTCCGGTGCCAGACGGTCGCGCGGTTTGGGCGTCATCGAGATGGCGTTGTTGACGATCACGTCGATGCGGTCGCGGCTTTCGAAGAATTTGCGCACCGCGGGAAAATCGGACACGTCGAAGGCGGCGCATTCGGCGGAGCGCAAAGTTTTCGCGAAATCCTTGAGGCGGGATTCGTCGCGACCGTTGAGGACAAGGTGTGCGCCTGCTTCGGAAAGCGCGTGCGCGATGGCGCGGCCGAGATGACCCGCCGCGCCGCTGACGAAAGCGATGCGGCCCTCGAGACGGAAGTTGGGCGTTATTTCGGCCATTGTGCCGGATCGAGCAGGCGTTCGGGGACGCGCGGGATCATCTTTTCGATCCAGGCGCAATCTTCGGCGGACAGCGGCGGCTTGATCGAGAGGCGAAGGTTCGCATCGAGTTGCGCTTCGGTTTCCATGCCGACCACCGTGCCGTCGATCCAATCCTGCCCGCGCGCATAGGCAAGGCAGAGATCGGCGGCGCTTTCGCGGTTGAATTCCTTCGCGATGTCCGCGATCAGCGCGAGCAGTTCCGCGGCATCGACGCCCGCGATGCGCGGCCATGTTTTCGGATCGTCGGTCGCAAGCAAGCCCTGCAGGAAAATGCTGCGGGCATGAACGGTGACGTCGCCGCGTTTGCGGATGGCGGCGATGACACCGGCCTCGCGCCAGCGCCAATCGAGGATGTTGAAAGCCAACTGGATGTGATCGACGTCCTGCGAGGCGAGCGCCATCAGGGCTTCGGACGGCGATTGTATGGAGACACCCAGGCTTGCGATGGTGCCCTGGCGGCGCAATTCGAGAAGACGCGCCCACACCGCACCGTCGAACGCGGTCATGTGCTGGGCGCGATGCAGAAGAACGCAATCGAGTTTCTCGCGCTGAAGCGCGAAACGGGATTGTTCGATGCTCGCGTCCACGGCTGCGGTGACAGCGTGCCAGCTTGGGCGCTCGCTCAGATCGGTGAGCGGACTCAATTTGGTGATCGTGCGCACCGGCTTGGTGACGGCGAGCGCTTCGCCCAACCGTTCCTCGCTGTCGCCATAGGCGCGCGCGGTATCGAAGGTCTTCACGCCGGATTCGGCGGCGCGGCGGACGAGCCGCAAGGCCGCCTCATGGGAGGGTTTTCCCGTGCGGTTGGCGGCGCCGTAGTCGAGGCCGAGTTGGACCGAGCCCAAGACAAGTTCGGCCGGACGCTGGCTGCGCATGGGGACTCCCTTCGAGGCTTTAGAATCGCTCCCGTATGGTAAAGGCGCGGTTAGGAACGTTCGTTCCGGGCAAGGAGAAGCCGGGGAGACGTTGAATTCACGATGTCAAAGAGCGGTCGGGAAAGGATATAGGCTTTATAGCCTATGTATGCAAGGATAATTTTGCGATTTCTTTGTTTTTTTACCTATATCCTTGATTTTGAGGGATTATTTGTTCGCAACCCCCAGCACAGAGCCATCGCTTACTACTCACCGCCCCTCGCGGGGCGGTCGACGCGCAGCGGCGGGTGGGGGACGCGCAACGAAGACGCGGCTGCTCTGTTGCCCGGAGTTTGCTGCGAGGCCCCCACCCGCCGTCGCGTTCCGCGACGTCGACCTCCCCGCGTAGGGGGAGGTAAGTGCTTTTTTACGCGCCCCGCCAGGCGCCGGGGCTGATGCCCATTACGCGTTTGAAGGCCCGGCTGAAGGCGGCTTCGCTTTCATAACCGGCTTCGTGGGAGATCTGGGCCAGGCGCTGGGTGCCGCCGCGTAAGCGGTCGGCGGCGAGCTGGATGCGCCAATGGGTGAGATATTCCATCGGCGACTTGCCGAGCAGCCGGTTGAAGCGTTCGTTCAACACCGTGCGCGAGGTACCCGCCTCGTCCGCCAGCAATTCGACGGTCCAGCGGCGCATCGGTTGGCTGTGCAGCAGAGACAGTGCGCGACTGACGACAGCATCGCCGGTCGCCGCAAGCATGCCTTTGGAATCCGGCGGCAAACGCGCCGCGTATCCGCGCAGCACTTCGAGGAACAGCATCTCCATCAGACGCGACAAGAGATATGTGGCGCCGGGATCGGCGCTGTCCACGCGCTGGAAGATTTCCTTGACGATGCCCGCGAGGAGTTCCGACACCGTATCGTCCGACGTGCGCACGATGAGGATCGGCGGCAGCGAACGGAACAAAGGTGCCGCCATCAGTTCGGCGGATTCGATAAAGCCGCAGACAAAGCGCGTTTCGTCGCCACCGCCGCCGTAACACAATCTGTCGACGCCAGGTATCGGTCCGGCCTGCAACAGATCCGGCGCGAAGGCGAAATCGTTTGTCTGGCCCTGCCAGAAGCGATGCTCCGCCGTGAACGGCAACATCAACACATCGCCGGCGCCGACCTCATGCCTTTCGCCATCGGCGGTTTCGAGCGTGCAACGGCCCCGCGCGATGAGATGAAAAGTGCTGACATGGCGCAAATGCGCCACCGCCTCGGTGCCGTCCCAGCGCTGCGGACTGATAACGCCGAACGGTTCGGTGAAACGACCGTCAAGAAAGACGGAGCCGGTCAGCCGCACGGCCCGCAGGACTTCCGACAGAACGTCATTGGGGGCGTTCGGCGTCTCGGCAATGTTTGACGGTATCACGGTCATCGCAATGCGCGGGCATCCGGCACACATACCGGAGGCGAAACGCGCCCCTCTCTTTGAGGGCACAACATACCGCCAAAACGAAACATTGGAGAATTGTCATGAACATCAGAGCTGTTATTCCAGGCCAGCCAAACCACACAGCCGCCAAGGCAAATGCGGCCAACTGGCAAGAGATCCTTGAAAAAATCGGACCCGAACTGGAAAAGCGGGGCCGCGACTGTGACCGCATGGGCACATTCGTGTCGGCAAATCTCAACGAGTTGCAACAATACGGCTTCTTCGCGCTTGGCGTGCCGGCCGAACTCGGCGGCGGCGGGCTCGACTTCACCGGCATGTGCCAGATGCTGCGGACGCTCGGACGCTGGGACGGATCGACCGCGCTGACTTTGTCCATGCATACGCATCAGGTGATGGTGCCGGAATGGAAGCGCCGCGTGATGGGCGCGCCGACCGAAGGACTTCTAAAGCGCGTTGCCGAAGAAGGCGTGCGGCTTGTTTCGAGCGGCGGTTCGGACTGGCTTCCCGGTTCGGGACGCGCCGAGAAGGTCGACGGCGGCTATGTGATCACGGCGCGCAAGGTGTTCTCGTCGGGCTCGCCGGACGGTCACATCCTGATGACGAGCGCGGTCTACAACGATCCGGCCAAAGGTCCGCAAGTTCTTCACTTCCCGCTGTCCATGAAAGCGGACGGCGTGAAGGTGATGTCGAACTGGGACACGCTCGGCATGCGCGGCACGGGTTCGAACGATGTCGAAATCGACGGCGTGTTCGTGCCCGACAGCGCCATCGCCGCGACGCGCGATCCCGATGTGTGGCATTTCCTGTTCCACCTGATCTCGATGATCGCGATGCCGCTTGTCTATTCCGTCTATGCGGGCATTGCCGACGGCATCCGGCAGAACGCGCTCGAACTGGCGCGCAAGAAGAAAAGCGATCCGGCGCTGCTGATGACGGTGGGCGAGATGGAGAATGCGTTCGCGTCGCTCAACCTCGCTTACGCTGCGTTGACGGCCTGCGGCAACGACAAGCCGTCGGAAGAGACCACCAATCGCGTGATGACCTTGCGCCAATTGCTGGGCAAGGCGGCGCTCGAGGTGGGATCGAAGGCGCTCGATGTCGGCAGCGGCGCGGGCTTCTTCCGGGCGTCGGGTCTGGAGCAGAGGTTCCGCGACCTGCAGGCGGCGCGTTTCCATCCGCTGCAGGACAAGACGCAGCAATTCTATGCGGCGCGCATGGCGCTGGGCATGAGTGTGGATGGGTAGAGCAAGTTGCGTTCAAGCTCTTTCGCAAAAATTTGTCATCCCGGCCGAGCGGAGCGAGAGCCGGGACCTATCGTGCCGCGTCTCGATGGGTCCCGGATCGCGCCAAACGCGCGTCCGGGATGACAATTGAGGGTGTAAAAAAATAGCGGACGCTAAACGCCCAAAAGCTTCCACACGCTCGATGCGGTCATCACGATTTCGCCGTCCACGGTGAAGTCGCCCCGGATGAACAGCATCGCGCGTGTGCGGCGCGTCAGTTCCGGTTTCACCTCGATGATCTTGCCGAGCGGAGCGGGCGCCAGGAATTGCGATTGCATGTTCAGCGTGACGCTCATGATCCCATCGCTGAGATCGGCGGCGTATGCGCCGAGGGTGGCGTCGGCATAGGTCATCATCATGCCGCCATGCATCACGTCGCGGCGATTGACGTGGCGCTCGTCGATTTTCATCGCGAAGCGGCGGTTGGGTTTCTCGCCGGTCTCGAAGATCGGACCGAGATAGATCTCGAAGGGATCGGCGAGCTTCGTCTCGCGGTAGCCGGGCAAGGTCATGCGATTTTCCACACGCCGGAAGCCACAAGAAGCGTCCGGCCGCCGGATAGGATGTCGGCCGACAGGAAGACGATGGTGCGGGTGCGCCGCGTGACGCGGACATGGGCCTCGATCACATCGCCCAGCTTGCCGGGGCCTACGAAATCGCAGGAGAGCGAGACGGTGCTCGAATTCTGGGCGTCGGTACCGTCGCGGGCGGCCCGGCTCATGGAGATGTCGGCCAGGCTCATCAACATCCCGCCATGGACGGTCCCCGCACAGTTCATATGCCGCTCCTCGACCCGGAAGCAGAAGCGGTGCAGCCCGTCGGCATCCGGCAGGCGGTACATGGGGCCGATATATTTATTGTAGCCGACGAAGGGGATTTCCTCGGCCCCCTCGGGCAATGCGGCGGTGGTCATGGGCACTCGAAATAGCGGGTCCCTGCCTCGATAGGGGGTTTCTTAAGTCGCGGCAATAATCCCCGTTGGAAACGGAAATTGGCCACACTAAAGTTGCATTTCCATTCGAGAACAGCGACGTGGCCCCATTCCGCCGGCCTACAGTCCGATCAAAAACGAGGAACGCCTTATGAACAAGAAGATCGTCCGTGCTGCGTTTGCTGCTGCCCTTTTGAGCGCCACGGCGAGTGTGGCTCTGGTGGCCGTCCCGGCCGCCGCCGCCGACAAGGACAAGAAGCCGCCGGAGAAAGCCATCAGCCGGGCCGTCACCAAACCCATGTTCGAAGCCCAGAAGGCCGTGCAGGCCAATGACTGGCCCACGGCGATGGCGAAGCTCAAGGAAGCGCAGGCCGTTCCCGAACGCACGCCGTTCGACGATTACAAGATCAACCAGTTCATGGCGTATGCGGCGGTCAACCTGAAGGACTACCCGGCGGCCATCGCAGCCTATGAGGCCATGGCGGCGTCGCCCGAAGAAGATCCCGTCGACAAGGCCGGTACGCGCCACAACCTCGTGCTGCTGAACTACGACGCGAAGGACTACGCCAAGACACTGAAATATGGCGAGCAACTGGTCGCGCTGGGTGCGCCCGTCGACATGAAGATCGCGGTGACGCTGGCGCAGGCCTATTACTTCACCAACAACTATCCGAACGCCGAACAGTGGTCGAAGAAGGCGATCGACGCTGCGGTCGCGGCAAACCAGCCGCCCGACCAGGGTGCGCTGAGCGTGCTGCTTTCGGCACAGGCCAAGCAAGGCAAGCAGGCCGATGCCGCCAGCACGCTGGAAATGATCGCGGCGAACTACGGCAAGGCGAGCGACTGGAGCCAGTTGATCGACGTGGCGCTCGGCACGCCGGGCATCCAGAACTCGGACGGTATCGACCTCTATCGCTTGCGCGATGCGACAGGCGCGATGCAGGACGCCGACGATTACGCGCTGATGGCGACCATCGCGCTGCAACTCGGCTATCCGGGTGAAGCCAAGACGATCCTCGATCAAGGGATCGCCGCGGGCCGCATCACGACCACCGGCAAGGCCGCGAGCCAGTACAAGTCGGCGACGGCGGGTGCCGCGTCCGACGACAAGACGCTGCCGAAATTCGCCAAGGACGCCGAAACGCGCAAAACCGGCGACTACGACGAAAAGCTGGCCGAGACCTATTACGGCTACAAGCGCTACGCGGAAGCGGAAACAGCCGCCCGCCGCGCGCTGAGCAAGACCGGCCTCAAGGATTCGCTGCAGACCAAGATGGTGCTGGGCATGTCGCTGGCGCGTCAGGAGAAGTATCAGGACGCGATAGCAGTGTTCAAAGAAGTGGAAGATGCCGGCGGCCGCGCCGCGCGCGCGAGGGCGGCGCATCTGTGGTCGTCCTACTGCCACTCCAAGCTGCCGAAAGCGACAGCCGCAGCAGCACCTGCTCCTGCCGCCCAACCGGCGCAGCAGCCGCAACAATAACGATGTGACAAAGCCCCTTCCCCACCGGGAAGGGGCTTTTTGCTTCCGCGAGAACGGCACAGGAGGGGGCTCTGATGCAAATGCTTCTCGGATTTTCGCCAATCCTTTTGTTCGTGATCGTCAGCAACGTCTCGATCAGCCTGGCGTTGTGGATGTCCTTCGCCGCGGCATTTGCGGTCGGCATCCGCACGTTTTTGCAGAAGCGCGAAATCCGCATCCTCGATGCGGGCAACGTCATGCTGTTCGGCGGCGTGACGTTGCTCACCGCCGTTGCACAGGTGAAGCCCGAAGCGATCATGCTGATCATCCATGCCGGATTGATGCTGGTGGTGCTGTACTCGCTTGCGGTGAAGCGGCCCTTCACCCTGCCCTACGCCAAGGAACAGACGCCGGAGCCGATCTGGGCGCTGCCGATTTTCCTGCAGGTGAACATGACGATCAGTTCGGCGTGGTCGGCTGCGTTCGGCGTGATGACGGCTGCCGATCTGGCGGCGCTGCTGGGCTTCCTGTCGCTGCCGCTCGCCATCGCCATCGGGCTTCTGGCGCTCATCGGCGCCATCGTGTTCTCGGTGCGCTACCCGTCCGTGGTGCGCAAACGCTTCGGATTGCCGGGTTAACCCCTAGGAAATCCGTCGCAGGTACGAACCTCTTTTCCCGCGACCCCACGCCGGGCTAGGGTCGCCCGCTTTTTTGCCCGCCCATCTGGAGGAATATCATGAAGGAAGCCGTCATCGTTTCGACCGCCCGCACGGGTCTCGCCAAATCCGTCCGCGGCGGATTCAACATGACGCACGGCGCGGCCATGGGCGGTCACGCCATCAAGCACGCCATCGAACGCGCTGGCATCGAGCCGGGTGAAGTCGAGGACGTGTTCATGGGCTGCGCGCAGCCGGAAGGCGCAACCGGCATGAACGTGGCACGCAACGCGGCCGTCTGGGCGGGTTGCCCGGTCACCACGGCGGGCACGACCGTCAACCGCTTCTGCTCCTCGGGCCTGCAGGCGATTGCCATGGCGGCGCAGCAGATCATGACCGAACAGACGCCGGTCGCCATCGGTTCGGGCGTCGAATCCATCTCGCTGGTGCAGATGGGCGGCATGAACCTGAAGAACATCACCGAAGAACACCTGATGCAGGTGAAGCCCGCATTGTGGATGAGCATGATCGAAACGGCGGAAGTGGTTTCGGCACGCTACAACGTCCCGCGCGACCGTCAGGACCAGTATGCACTGGAAAGCCAGCGCCGCACGGCGGCAGCCCAGCAGGCGCAGAAGTTCAAGGACGAAATCGTGCCGATGCCGACCAAGATGAAGAAGGTCGACAAGGCGACGGGTACCGAAACCATCGTGGACTATGTGGTGGATCGCGACGAGTGCAATCGCCCCGACACGACGCTCGAGGGTTTGCAGGCGCTGCAGCCGGTGTTCCGCGGCGGCATGGAGATCCGGGAAGGCAAGTACATCACGGCGGGCAACGCCTCGCAGTTCTCCGACGGCGCGTCGGCCTGCGTGGTGATGGATTCCAAGCTCGCCGAAAAGCGCGGGATCAAGCCGCTCGGCATCTTCCGCGGCTTCGCGGTTGCCGGCCTTGAGCCCGACGAAATGGGCATCGGTCCGGTCTATGCCGTGCCGCGCCTTCTGGAACGTCATGGCCTGAAGGTCGACGACATCGACCTGTGGGAATTGAACGAAGCATTCGCCTGCCAGGTGCTCTACTGCGCCGACAAGCTCGGCATTCCGCACGACAAGCTCAATGTCGACGGCGGCGCGATCTCCATCGGCCATCCCTATGGCATGTCGGGCGCGCGCATGACGGGCCATCTGCTGCTCGAAGGCCGTCGCCGCAAGGCCAAGCTCGGCGTCGTGACCATGTGCATCGGCGGCGGCATGGGTGCTGCCGGCCTGTTCGAAATCCTTCAGTAGGATGAGGCCGTGAGGCCGGTCCGTTGAGGACACAAACAAAGGCGCATTCGCTCTCTCGCTTGCGGAGGGGGATGCGCATTTCATTTTGTTGCCCCTGATCGCGGCGGCGGCTGCGGGCTGCGCGACGCGGGAATATGCCGGCGCACCACAAGCTTCGCAGATTGCCGCTGTCGATCCAGCGACGCAGATGCAGCCGCTCGAACAGCGCGTTTTCGCGCTGGTGGTGAGCGAGCGCAAGACGCTCGACCCGGCGGCGAAACCGCTGATGCTCGATCCGATCCTGATGGACGTGGCGCGCAAGCGCAGCGCCGACATGGCGGCGAAAGGCTATTTCGAAGATCGCGCGCCGGACGGGACGACCTCGGCCTCCATGGTGATGGACGAGGACGCCAAGTTTCAGGGCCTGCTCGGCGTGAACATGGCGGCCCAGCACTACACCAAACAGTCGGGCGTGGATGTGGAGGCGTTTGCCAAACGCTTCCTCGACACCTGGCTTGCCAGCCGCAGCCACAAGCAGAACCTCGCCTTCCCCGACTACAACCGGACCGGCGTGGGCTGCGCGATCAACGGCGACACCGTTTATGTGACCCAGCTTTTCGCCACCGACCTCGGCCTGCCCCCACCCAAGGAGGCCACCAAGAAGGACACGGTGGCCGCCATGCCGAGCCCTCAAGCCGCCAAATCGGCCATGCAGGCCAAGAAACCGGCGCTCCGGGCCATGCCGGATTGGCCGGAAAACTGAGGGTTTCCTTCGGCAATCATTGGTGTATACTCTGGTGTGTATAAGTATACACTACCTGGTGTAGACATGGCATTCCATGTGAAAGACCCCGCTACCGACCAAGCCGTCCGGCGGCTGGCGAAGATCAAGGGCAAGTCGCTGACGGAGACGATCCGCGAGGCGGTGGAAGAAGAATACCGCCGCGAACGCGAGAAGATTCCGCTGCTCGACAGGATCAAGGAAATCCAAGATCGCGTCGCAGAACTTCGAGGACCAAATCCGCAGCCGGCGGACAAAGAATTCTTCGACGAACTCTCCGGCGATATCTGATGTTCATGGATGCGTCCGCGATTATCGCGATTCTCGCGCTGGAAGCAGATGCCCAAAATCTTTCAGCGCGAGTAACTCGGGCCGAAAAAATCTTCACCTCGCCGATAGCAGTCTACGAGGCAACCCTCGGACTTTCGCGTGCAGTCGATATCGGACTTCAGGAGGCCCAACTTGCCGTCAATCGCTTCCTTACAGAAACGAGAACTGAAATTACCCGGATCGATTCAAAAATAGGGGCGGAAGCCATCCTGGCGTTCTCTCGTTTCGGCAAAGGCCGTCACCCCGCGAAATTGAACATGGGCGATTGCTTCGCGTACGCCTGCGCCAAGGAATTGGGTGTGCCCCTGCTGTTCAAGCGCGACGATTTCGCCAAGACCGATATTGAAGTAGCCTGACGGCGGAGGAACGCCATGGCCAACGTCCATCTCTCCAATTCCAAGATCGCGACCTATCGCGATTTCTGGCCCTATTACCTTCGTGAGCACGGCAAGCCTGCGACGCGGAGAATCCATTTCTTCGGGACCGGGCTGGCGGTGGCGTCCCTGATCGCGCTGGCCGTGACCGGCATCGGCTGGTTCGGACTGCTGGCGCTGGTGGGCGGATATGCGCCGGCCTGGATCGGGCATTTCTTCATCGAGAAGAACCGGCCCGCGACCTTCACCTATCCGTTCTGGTCGCTGATCTCGGACTTCCGGATGGCGGGGCTTTGGGCGGTGGGGCGGCTGGGGCCGGAGCTGGTGCGGGCGGGAGTTCCCACCCGCTAACCCGATATTAACGCTGATCGTTAAACAATAGTGGATCGACGGCTGGGGATTCACCCACAGCCCATCGACGTTGTGTAGATTCTTTACACAACATCTCGGCGTCGATACCTTGCCTTGTTGCGGGTTATTCGGGCGCTGTGAGTCGGATGCGGACTGACCTTCCGTGGAATGTTGCCGGGATACCTCCAGAAGCGCGCGAAGCGGCCCGGGCCGCGGCGAGGCGCGAGGGCCTGTCCGTCGGCGAATGGCTCACACGTCAGATCTCACGCAACGCGTCGGATGCCGGGAGCGCTTACGAGCCGGCCCGCATGACGTGGCCGGGCGAGGCGCAGGCACAGCGCTTCGCTGAGGAGCCCGCCATGGCCACCAATTTCCGCGAATCCCAGGACATGCTGGCGCGCGTCAGCCGCAGCGAGTCCGAGACGCACAACGCCTATCGCAAGATCGAAGACCATCTGCGGTCGCTGGCGCGCAGGCTCGATACCACCGAGCGGGCGCAGACCGACAACAGCCGCGTGCTGGCGCAGGCCGCCAACGAGATCAGCCACGCTTCCAGCGAACAGATGCAGGCGTTCGACACGCTGGGCAATCATGTGATCGCGCTCGGCGAGCGCATCGACCGGCTCGAACAGAAGACCAGCTCCGACGCCACCAAGGACGTCGTGCGCGGGCTGCAGGACGGGCTGTCGCGCATGGCCGATCAGGTGGCCGAGACGGCGAGCCAATCGGCTTCGCAGATCTCGGTGCTGGCAAGCGCGATGGAAGCCGTCGTCACCAAGATGAGCGAGGCGCACAAGGAAGCCGCCTCCGCCGCGAACGCGCTTGGACACCGCATCGGCTTCGTCGACGACCGCATGCACGCCATGGAAACCGCGCTGCGCGTGAAAGGCGAAGCGACGGACCGCGCGTTGCAGCGCCTCGAAGAACGCGCCGCACCCGAATACGACATTTCCGAACAGTTGCTTGCGGGCGTGGAAGAACGCCACGCGGCGATCCGCGAGGAATTCAGGCAGAACCTGCAGGCGTTCGACCAGCGTTATGGAATGCGGCGCGAGGAACTGAGCCGCGCTATCGACGAGGCGCGCACGGCCCAGCAGGACGCGCACAATGAAGTTCATGCGCGCCTTGCGGCGCTGGAGAACAGTTTCGCATCGAAAGCCGACGCTTCCGAACACGAACGCGCGGCCGAACAGTTGCAGCACGCGCTCGACGAATTGCGTTCGTCGCAACAGATGGCGATCAACGAAGTCCATGTGCGCATCGCCGAGATCGAAAGACAGTTCGCGCAGACGCGGGAAGACACCTCGCGCAGCGACGGCATAGCCGAACAGTTGCACCGCCTGGAAAGCGGGATCGAAGAATTGGCTGCGCGCGTGACGGCGCAGGAAACGCAAGGCGCGGGCACGGTGGCGCGGCTGGAAGAAGGGTTTGCGCGCATCGAAGACCGGCAGCAGGACAATTCGCTCGACCGGCGCGTCTATGGCGTGGAACGCAGCATCCAGGAATTGATGGACCGCCTCGAAGCGGCCGAACGCAACGCCTCCGCCACATCGGTCAGCATCGAGGAGCAGTTGCGCGCGCTCAACGGCCGGATCGAAGGGTTCGACCGCGATACGCGCGGTGTGCTTTCCGAACTGCATCAATCCGTGAAGGACACGTCGGGCAGGCTGGAAGTGATCGAAGGCGTTGCGCCCTCGCCTTCCCTGGCGCCCGTTGTCGAGGAAGCCGTCGAGCCGGAAAAGGAAGACGCGGAAGAGCCGGTGGTATTGTCGTCCGAGGACGAACAGCCGACGGGCCGCGACACGCCGGAATTCGACATGCCGCCGTTCGACGAGCCGATGGCGGCCGCGTTCAAGGACAGCCCGATCCATCGCGCATTCGGGCAACGCCATCACGAAGCGTTCGCTTCTCCAGCCGAGGATCACGAAGACATCTTCCGTGAGGAACATCCGCTGGCTGCTGCCGCAAGCCCGCTGCCGCAGGACGACGATTTCCTTTCCGCCGCGCGCCGCTCGGCGACGACCGCGGCTGCCGCGATGCCCGACGAACCGATGACGACGACCTTGGGCGGTTTCACCTGGGGCGCGCGCCGCGAAGAACCGGAAGTCCGCGAAGAACAGCCGCGTTCGCGCGCAGTGTTGATCGGCGGCATCGCACTGGTCGCGATCCTTGCCATCGCGGCCGGCGTGGTCCTGAGCCAACGCCTTGGCGGCACCCATCAGATCCTGCAGCTTGCACCCGCAACCAACACCGCGCCCGTCGGCGTGAAACCCGCCGTGGCGCCGAAAGCGGCAACCGCGCAGACGCAACCCAAGCCGAATGCGATGGCGTTGCCGCCTGCCGAAACGAAGCCCGTGGCGAAACCGGCAGCGACGGCCAAACCGGAAAAATCCGCCGCTGCGGGAGACCGTCTCACGGCGCTTGCCAATGGCGGCAATTCGAAAGCGCAATTGCTGCTCGGGCTGAAATATCTCGACGGCGACGGCGTGACCGTGAACGAAGCGGTTGCCGCCAAATGGCTGCAGCGCGCCGCCGACCAGGGCGAACCCATCGCGCAATACCGCCTGGGCACGCTTTACGAGCGCGGCCATGGCGTGGCCACCGATGCCGCCAAGGCGACGCATTGGTACGAAGCCGCCGCGCGTCAGGGCAATCGCAAGGCGATGCACAATCTGGCCGTTGCGTATGCGGAAGGCGCGGGCACCGCGAAGAACTACAACGAAGCCGCGCGCTGGTTCGGGCGGGCAGCGGCGCTGGGACTTGCCGACTCGCAATTCAATCTGGCGGTTCTTTACGAACGCGGCCTTGGCGTGCCGCAGAGCCTGACAGAGGCCTACAAATGGTACGCCATCGCGGCGACGCAGGGCGACAATGAATCGAAAGCGCGCGTGGGTGCGCTGACGACACAGCTTTCGCAGGCCGATCACGACGCCGCGCAGAAAGCAGCCGATGCGTTCCGTCCCGAACCGCTGAACCGCGCGGCCAACGTGCCGCCGGAGACGCCGGGACACGGCTGAACCATTTTACCCACAATTCATCGCTGAATTTTGTTCTACCGGGTGGCCCGTCACGACTGGCCATGACATTGTTACGGACCTTCAAACCGGTTCGTTTTCCGATCAATGGAAATCTATCTGCCTATCGCCGAAATGTCGGTCCACTGGCTGCTTTTGTTCGGCGTGGGCGGCGCGGTGGGATTCCTGTCGGGCATGTTCGGCGTTGGCGGCGGGTTCCTGCTGACGCCCTTGCTCATCTTCTATGGCATTCCCTCCGGCGTGGCGGTGGCGACCACGACGAGCCATGTCACGGCCTCGTCGATGTCGGGCGCCCTTGCCCATTGGCGCAACCGCGCCGTCGACCTGAAGCTCGGCGCGGTCATGACGGTGAGCGGCATCGTGGGCACCGGTGTCGGCGTATGGCTGTTCGGCCTGTTGCGCGAGGCAGGCCAGATGGAGCTGATCGTTTCGGCATCCTATGTGATCCTGCTCGGCACCATCGGCACGCTGATGCTGCGGGAGTCGCTGGAGACATTGGCGGCGTCGCGGCGCGGCGAGCAGGCCCCTTCCGCACGCGCGCAGCATCACAACAGGATTCACGACTCGCCGCTCAAGATGCGATTTCGGGATTCACGGCTCTACATCAGCGTGATCCCGCCGGTGCTTATCGGATTCACGGTCGGCGTGCTGTCGGCGATCATGGGCATCGGCGGCGGGTTCGTTCTGGTGCCGGCGCTGATCTATCTGGTGCGGGTGCCCGCGAACATCGTGATGGGCACGTCGCTGCTGCAGATCATATTCGTGACGGCATCGAGCACGATCCTGCATTCGGTGAGCGATTTCACCGTCGACATCGTTCTGGCGGGCATACTGATTTCCGGCGGGGTGATCGGGGCGCAACTTGGCGTGCGGATGGCAGCGCGAATGCGTGGCGAGCAGTTGCGCTTTTGGCTTGCGGTACTGGTGCTCGCCGTAGGGGCGCGGCTGCTCTACGGATTGCTGGTGTCGCCCGGCGATCCGTTCAGCACATCGGTGGATGCGCCATGAAGCGGGTATTGATCGCGATTTGTCTGGCGATGTGCGCGGGTGCGGCTGAGGCCGACGATCTTGTTGCGGGACTTTCGCAGGACATCATCCAGATTACCTCGAACTACACCGGCACCGACATCGTGGCGTTCGGGGCCATCGAGAACATGAACGTGATGACGGCGGCGGGGCCGCTGGACATCGTGGTGGCGGTGCGCGGGCCGGATGCGGACATCACCGTGCGCAAGAAAGAACGCGTGGCGGGCATCTGGCTCAACAATCATGGCGTCGTGATGCGCGCCATTCCGTCTTACTACTACGTCGCGAGCACCCGGCCGCTTTCGGCGATTGCGCCGGAGGATACGTTGAGGCGGTACGAGCTGGGTCTCGACCTGGTCGAGCCGGATTCGACCACGGCGCGCACGCCCGCGATTGCGGAGCCCTATCGGCAGGCGTTGGTGCGGCACAAATTGATCGAAGGCCTTTACAACGAAAACGCGGGCGGTGTGGAATTTTTGAGCCCGACCTTGTTTCGCGCGCGCGTGCCGGTGCCTGCCGATGTGCCGCGCGGGCAATACAATGTGCAGGTCTATCTGTTCCGTGACGGCAATGTGGTGAGCGCGCAATCGACGCCGCTTTATGTCGACCAAACGGGATTGGAACGCCGCCTGTTCAACTTCGCGCACCAGGAGCCGTTCGCTTACGGCATTTCGACGGTGCTGATGGCGGCGGCGCTTGGCTGGCTGTCGTCGCTGGTGTTCCGCCGCATCACCTGAGGATCGCCCGCCACCGCATAGACGCG
>CAZTCU010000028.1:4794-17374 GCA_964612235.1 uncultured Rhizobium sp. | reverse complement strand
TCACCGTGTATTCCGGATCGGCCCAGACCCTCTTTGCGAGTTCTTGCGGGAGCACCCTGTGGAACATCAGCACCGTCAGGCATTCGCGGTTGCGCAACCGGTGAAGCAAGCTGAAAGCGCCGCTGTGCAGGGCAGCTGTCTTCGCCATTTCCTTGAGGTTCATCAGCCCACTTTCCGGCTACCGAAGGGACGATCCGGCGCAAGAGGATTGCTCCGCCCCCGGGTATGGCCAGTCAAGACTTTGAAGGCAACTCTATTGCCCCCGCGCGGCGCCCCAGCTTCCAGCCGCAGTGTAAGACCCTGCCCGAGTCCGTGCCATGAACAGTTCGAGAGCCTCCCAACCGGCCATCGCGCGGGCATAATCACAAGATTCCGGTATAGTTAAATTCGAGAGGGGAGAATTTCTATAACAAAAACAACTCTGTAGTGAAATCCGCGGGCTTACTCGCCTATGAGATTTCGAGGAGCCATATCCGAATTTTGGCGACCTGGAGTGCCTCATCGCTTTCGGCAGATGCTTCGTCTTCCCCCTGGCGAATATAAGCTCGATATGTCGCACTGAACCACCATTAGCGTCTTTCCCGATATCCCTTTTGTTCCAATCGCTTATCTTGGACCTCGAACGTCGTTAACTATAACTAACCTGTGTCGAGCGCGTTTACACTTTCTTTACGGCTGGGACTTGGCAGCCCGGAAATCCGCAGAATCCCTGGCTTGGCATGGCCCATGCTTCCCCAGGGATCAGCAGCCCGATGGGGCATGCGTTGGGTTCTGAAAGGGTAAAAAGATGGGTATTAAATCTCTTATTGTCGCTGCGGTTATCGCCGTCGGCGCAATCTCTACGGCATCGGCGACCCCCGTCACCGGCGGTATCGCAACGGGTCAAACGTTCAATGCACAGTGGCGCGGCACGGTGGCCGGCCCCTACGCGAACTATACCGGTATCGAATTCTCGAAGACCGGCGGATCGTATTCGGGCACGACTGGCGACATGACGGTCACGGGCGCGTCTGGCGATCTACTCGCCTTCGGCGGCTTCAACGGCACTATCGCTTACATCGTCAACGATCTGCCCGGGTCGCCCTTCACGGCGATCCCGGACTTTTATCTCGTGACTGAAACGGTCGGCATGACGACGTTGCACTTCGATCTGCAGTCGATCGCTTCCGACAACGCGGGTCCGAACGGCTTCCTCTCGGCTAGCTCGTTCGCTCTGAAGGGAACGGGTTCGTTCTACATCACCGATCAAGGTGGCAACATGATCAAGGGTCCGACGAACGCCACGTGGCACTTGAACGGCAGTGTCGACGGCCAGATTTTCTCTTGGTCCTCGACGACGACCGCTGCGGTTCCGGAACCTGCTTCTATCGCCCTTCTGGGCGCCGGTCTGGCCGGTCTCGGCCTCCGTCGCAAGAAGCGCGCTTCGTAACGGAGGATCCTTTCAGATCCAGGGCAAAGGGCCGGTCGCAAGACCGGCCCTTTCCTTTTGTGCCCAATGGCTTGCACACCCCACAGCAATCCTGCCCTCGCAATCGATCACAGGAATACGCCCATCCGACTTGCTTCGCCGCACGCCGGGGGTTAGGGCAACAGCGTCCAAGGGAGGGTTGGATTTGTGAGCGTTCTTGTTACCGGCGGGGCCGGCTATATCGGCAGCCACATGGTCCACATGCTGATCGACCGGGGGGAGCATCCGGTCGTCCTCGATAACCTCTGTACGGGCGTACGCGGGCTGGTGGCCGAGGATGCCACCTTCGTCGAGGGCGACGTGGCCGATATCCGGCTGGTGCGTGAAACGATCCAGGACCTCGACGTCGAAGCCGTGATCCACTTCGCGGGCTCGGTGGTGGTGCCGGAGTCGGTGGAGAACCCCCTCTTCTACTACGCCAACAACACGGCGGCGTCGCGCAACCTGATCGAGGCCTGTGTGGCGGAGGGCGTGCAGAATTTCGTGTTCTCGTCCACGGCGGCCGTCTACGGCACGCCGGAAACAATGCCGGTCTCGGAAGACGCACCCACACAGCCGATCAATCCTTACGGCCGCTCAAAACTCATGACGGAATGGATGTTGCGCGACGCCGCCGAGGCGCACGATTTCCGTTACGCGGCGCTGCGCTATTTCAACGTCGCAGGCGCCGACGGGAAGGGCCGCACCGGCCAATCGACACCTCGCGCGACACACCTTATCAAGCGCGCCTGTCAGGCGGCGCTGGGGCGCGTATCGCATCTGGGAATCTTCGGCACGGATTTCCCGACCGCCGACGGAACCGGCGTACGGGATTACATTCATGTGATGGATTTGATCGAAGCCCATCTTCTGGCGCTTGGCCATCTGCGCGAAAGCGGTTCGTCGCTCATCTGCAACGCGGGCTACGGTCACGGCTTCTCGGTGCGCGAAGTGGTCCGCGCCGTGGAACGCATCAGCGGGCAACCCCTGCCCGTGCGCGAGGAAGAACGGCGCGCGGGGGATCCGCCGGCCATCGTCGCCAATTCCGAGCGCCTGAAATCGACGCTGAACTGGCAGCCGGAATTCGACGATCTGGATCTGATCGTACGCTCGGCCTATGCATGGGAAAGCCGGCTGAACAGCGCCTGAGTTAGACGCTCGCCGCGACTTTCGCGGGCGCCGCCGTTTCGCGTTCGAGAAAACGCTGGAACATCCAGAGCAACCAGAGAGTCCGGCTGTGATCGCGTGCGCCGCTTCTGTGCTGCGCGACCATCGTGTCGACCATGTCGATGTTGAAATAACCCGAAGCGGCAAGCCCACCCTCCGCCTGCACGGCCAGACGGAAATGCTCGCCCATCGTGCCGCGGAACCAATCGGCCAGCGGAACGGAGAACCCCTGCTTGTTGCGATAGAGGAGATCGTGCGGCAGCAGCGGCTCCAACGCGCGCTTGAACACCCGTTTGCCCTCCCCGTTTGCAAGCTTGAATTCCGGCTTAAGCGCAAGCGCCCATTCGACGAAACGATGGTCGAGCATCGGCACGCGCGTCTCCAGGCTGTTAGCCATCGCCGTGCGATCGACCTTCACGAGGATGTCGCCGACCAGCCACGTCTTGAGATCGACATACTGCGCGATGCCCACGGCGTCTTCGAGCGGTGCGTTTTTCATGTGCCGCTCGATCACATCGACGGCATGATAGCCGCCCAGATCCTTGCGCAGGCCGTCGGAATAAAGCCGAGTGCGCAGATCGTCGGCAACGACCGAGACGTTGTGGAAATAGCCGTGCGCGGTGTCCTGGCTCAATTCGCGGAACGTCTGGCGCGCGCGGAACATGCGCGGCGCCCAATCGATCTGCGGATAGAGCGTGCCAAGCAAACCGAACACCGGCCCGCGTATTGCTTGCGGGAGAAGACCGCGCAATGCTTCTTCGCGGCCATGGAACGCATAACGGCGGTAGCCAGCGAACAGCTCGTCACCGGCATCGCCGGAGAGCGAAACCTTGACGTGCTTAGACGCAAGCTTTGCGACCTTATAGGTCGGTAGTGCCGAACTGTCGCCGAACGGCTCATCGAAAATGCCGGGTAGCAACTCGACAATATCGGTTTCGTGACCTGTCATCGTCTCGACGTGCTGCCGCCCGCCATAGCGTTGGGCTACCTGCGCGGCATAGGGCCGCTCGTCGAATTTCGGATCTTCGAACCCGATGGTGAAACATTCGACGGGATGGCTGCAAGCTTTCGCCATCAAAGACATGGTGGCGCTGGAGTCCGTGCCGCCCGAAAGAAACGCTCCCACCGGAACATCGGCGACAAGCTGAGATTTCACCGCGGCGCTCAGGCGCCCCAGAAGGCTGTGGGCCGCGTCATCGAACGTCTTGCAATCGTTGTGGCCCGGCTTGGCGTCCCAATATTGCGCGAGCTTCGGCGCCTGACCGCGGGTGATGGTCAGCGTGTGGCCGGGCGGCAGCTTCTGCACGCCTTCATAGATTGTGCGCGGATCGCATATGTAGCCGAGCGCGAAAAATTCCTCGATGGCGCACGGATCTACCTTGCGCGGCAGATCGGGATGACGCGCCAGCGCCTTCAATTCCGAACCAAAGACGAAAGTACGATCAGGCAGAAACGCATAATAGAGCGGCTTTTCGCCCAATCTATCACGCGCCAGGAACAACGTGCGCTCCTTGGCGTCCCACAACGCGAAGGCAAACTGGCCGGAAAGGCGCGTGACGCAATCTCGACCCCATTCCTTCCACGCTTCCAGAATGACTTCGGTGTCGGAGGCGGTCAGGAAACGATGCTGTTTCTCCTGCAACTCCTTGCGCAATTCGCGGTAGTTGAAGATTTCACCATTGAAGGTGACGCAGACATTTCCGCTCTCATCGAATTTCGGCTGGTCGCCGGTCGAAAGATCGATAATCGCAAGGCGGCGATGTCCGAACGCGATGCCCGGCGCGAAGTGAAATCCTTCCCCGTCTGGCCCGCGATGATAGAGCGCGTCGTTCATCGCCTTGACGAGGCCCTTGTTCGGGGGCCGCTCGCCCTGCGTATCGAACCAGCCGGAGATGCCACACATGACGTTCGCTCAGCGTGCCTGCGCGCGCTCTAGGCGGGCGGGAAGATCGTCCATTGCGGCCAGCGCTTCGGCCAGTTGTTCGCGCGCCTGCTCTTCCGTTCCGGATTCGACGGGAACGGAGACAGCCACGAGCGCGCTTCCGTCCTTGCCTTCGAACGAGGCCTTGAGCCGCTCGAGCTTCACATCGAGCCCGCTCGTCGTGAACTTGCCACGCGCCCAATAGGTCCACCAGACAAGGCGGCGCTGCATGGGAGAAGCAATCTCCAATTCGCTGAACGGAACGGCCGCCTTGCCGACATGCGCCGTCAGTCTTGCCGAGCTCACGGCATTCCAACGCTGCTCGTCCCACATCCTGTTGGTGGATTCGATGAGAGAGTGACCGCCCCGTGCGCGTCCATAGTAATAAACGAACACATCGACCGGCGGCCTTGTGAAGCTGCCGCGACTGAGGCTGTAGGCGAGCTTCGCATCCTGGCCCAAGAAAGACGGCGCCCAATATTCCGACGCCTGTGCCGTCTCCCAACCCGCATAATGCGGGGGTGATGAGAACGCCGACGCATCGATAGAGAGAGGGCGGGTTTCCCGCCACGTGGCGTAGGCAGGTGCTGCCGAAACGGCAACCGCCGCAATCACCATGGCCGCGAGCAATGCACCGGCCGAAGCGGGCGGCGGTGCCGTCTCCGGTGCTTTGGCCGGAGGGAATTCATCGCGATACTTCGCGCCGATGAAGAACAGAAGAAGCATGATGGCGACCGAGAAACCCCAGCCATAGACGAGATGGTCGAAGCCCACCGCGATACGATTGTCGCTGTAGTGAGCGAGCAGCACGATACCCAGCGCGCGAAAACCGTTGCCGATGACGGGAACGACAAAACACGCCGCCATGAACAGAACGATTTTCGGCCATTTCCGATAGGTCAAATGTGCGTACAGCGCGCCCAGCGCGATGGTGGCGATCAGGAAGCGAAGACCGGCGCACGCTTCTTCGACCTGGTAACGGCCGTTCGCGAGTTCGATGATCGTGCCTTCCGCGTAATAGGGAATGCCCATCAGCGAAAGGAAGGTGGTGATGAAATGCGTGGTGAAGCGCTGCAACGGCGGCACAAGGTATTCGCCCGTCGGCACCAGGAAGAATAGGAACAACGCCGGGAACATCAGCACGCGATAAACCGGCCAGCCGAACAAGGTGAGGATGAGCACCTGCACCATGGCCATCACGGCGAATTGTTGCACTTCGTTGATGGCCATCAGGTGACCGAGAAACCAGCCGACGGCCAGGGGGATTATCAGTATCAGCGCCGGCAGGTAGATCGACGGTCGCATGAGGCGCAACTGTTCGCGCTTGCTCCACACAAGCCATGCCGAAATGGGGATGATGAGATAGCAATGCGAATAGGTCGGCGAGACCCAGTAAACGGTCAGCGCCGCCGAGATGTTCGGCCAAAAGAGAAACGCAACCAGCGCAATCAGCATTGCGAAAGCGGCGATATGGCGAACCCATAGCGCTTTGGCTCCCGATTGCGCGTCGATCATCACGGCTTCGGCCATCAGATTGTTCCTGCCAGCGGGAGTGGTTGAGATTGGTCCTGTTCGGGTTGGGAATGCAAAGGCGCGACAGCATTAACCTTTCCCGCCGCCGTCTCCAACAATGCGTCTAGATCGGCGAGATTGCGGGTCCAGTCGTGCCGTTGCTCGACGAAGCGCCGCCCATTGGCGGCAACGCGGGCACGCTCTGGCCCCATCGCAGCGGCGACGACCGCATCGGCAAAAAGGCCCGGCTCGTCGGCCAGCCAGAAGTCCCTGCCCGGCTGGGCATCGAGGGCGCGGGTGGCGGCACGTGTCGCGACCACCGGCTTTTCCTGCGCCATGGCTTCCAGGACCTTGTTCTGCACGCCGCGCGCGATACGCAATGGCGCCAGACTGGCGGCGGCATGGGCGATGTAAGGGCGCACATCCGACACGCGGCCCGTCACCGTCACATGTGGCAAGTTCGCGGAGGTCAGCGCACGGTCGGGTTTGGAGCCCACCACATAGAAACGGGCTTCCGGCAGGTGCGCGGTGACGAGCGGCATGACGGATTTCGCAAACCACAAGGCGCCATCGACGTTCGGACGATAATCCATCGCCCCTGTCATCACGAGCGGGATTTCGCCTTTCGGGAACGGGTTGAGAAAATTGTGGTCGCTGGAAAACATCTCCAGATCGACGCCGTTGGCGACGCTGTGGATGCGGCCCACCGATTCCGGCGCCAGATGCTCAAAGGTTTGCGCCTCGTAAGGCGAAACAAGCAGCGTCGCGCCGAAATGCGCGGCGGCGGCACGCTCGAGCTTCAGCAGCGTATCGGCCTCGCGGCGATAGAGCCAGCGCTTCGGGCCGAACGACACTTCGGAATATTGCCGCCATTTGTCGGAATCGACATCCACAAGATCGAGCACCACCTTGCCGGGATCGAAGTCGCGGCGATGCATAAGGTAGGGCGCCATCGCGGAACTGAACACATAAGCGCAATCGATGCGGCGTTCGGCGAGAATCCGCGTCACCCACGCTTCCATCGCCTTGCTGCCGAAATAGGAAGTCGTGATAGGCCCGCCGCTGAAAAGCGCCGCCAACCCCATCGGATAAACGAGCTGGGGATTGAGCGAAGGAAGAAAACATTCGCCACCCGCAAGCGAGCGCAACGCACCGGCATGTTCCAGATCGGCGGGATCGTCCACGAAGGCACCGATATGCACCGTGTGATGCTGTGCCAGATGGGCGACCACGGCGTGAGCGCGGATCTTTTCCCCCTTGTTGGGCGGAAACGGAATGCGATGGCTGAGAAACAGAATCTCCACGGACGATCAGCTCCGCGTCCCGGCGATAGGATAGACTCTATCGACCCGCTGCCATTCGAAGGCGTCGAGCAGCTTCACGAGCCGCTTCTCCATGCGCCCGAGATTTGTGTAATGCCGCAGGCGCGTCTTGAACGACGCACCGGGGACGCGCGGCTGCCCAGGATCGATCTCCCACGGGTGGAAATAGAACATGCAGGGCTGGTCGTCGCTCTGCCGCACGCGGCCGATTCCGAATTTGCTCACCCAATAAGGCAGCAAGCGGAAATAGCCGCCGCCGCCGCACGGAAGATTCGTGTTGAACAGCCGGACGGAGGTGACCGGGATTTCGAGGAAGTTGCGATCCTCGAAGGGCCGAAACGCGAACCGCGGCGCTTCCGGAATGCCGTAAAGATCGTGATGGATCGGATACGTGCTGGAGCTGTAGCGATAGCCCGCCTGCTCCAACTCATCGAGAATCCAAAGTGTATCGCGCGTGATCGAAAACGACGGCGCGCGATAGCCCTTCACCTCGATCCCGCCCAGATCTTCCAACAGGGCTTTTGCGGAAACGATATCTTGCCGGAAATCCTCCGGCGACTGTGCGGCGGCGCGATAATGCATCGTTCCGTGCGAGGCGAGTTCGTGGCCTGCGTCGACGATCTTGCGGATGACGACAGGATGGCGCTTCGCTATCCAGCCGAGCGTAAAGAACGTTGCCGTCGCCCCTGCCCGCTCGAACATGGCAAGGATGCGGTCGACGTTGCGCTCGACGCGACACTCGTAACTCGTCCATTGCGCGCGGTCGATCAGCCCCGAAAAGGCTTCGACCTGGAAATAATCTTCGACGTCGACCGTCAACGCATTCGCCTTGCTGGTGCAGTCGAGCGGTCGCGTCGACCAACCTTCGATGGTCTCGGCACTGTCGGGAAATCTGGCAAGCTGGTTCATTGTCCGCCTTCAACCGCGCGGACGGGAATCGGGTCCGCTGCTGAAGCCGAGAAGATCGTAAAACGCAGATGCAATCTGGCGCAGGGACTTGTCCTGACGAGCAAGACGCTTTTCGAGTTCGCTGACACGGAAGGCGAGATCGCCCGATGATACGCCCCGTTCGAGATGGCCGCCCTCGCTGAAGCTGACGGGCGGTGCTGCGGGTACCTGGCGTGCGGAATTCTCGGCGCGCAGGTCGGCCGCAACCTTGTTCACGTCTTCGCCGGTAAAACGATGAAGATTGTCGAGGAAGCCAAGCAGCAAGAGGCGATTACACAGCGTGTTGATCTGGCGCGGAATGCCCGAGGTGTGGTCATAGACGGCATCCACCGCGCTCTCCTCGAACACGGGATCGTTCTGCCAGCCGACATGCTTCAGGCGATGTGGCAGATACTCGCCGCATTCGGCGCGGCTCATCGGACCCAGATGATAGGACGCGATCACGCGCTGGCGAAGCTGTTCGAGATCGGGATGGGCGATGACATCGCGGAACTGCGGCTGACCGATGAGGAAGCTCTGGAACGGGGCAGCGTTGCCGACCTGAAAGTTAGACAACATGCGGAGTTCTTCGAGCGCCTCGATGGAAAGATTTTGCGCCTCGTCGACCACCAGCAACGCGCGACGCCCGTCACGATAGAGCGTCTCGAAGAATCGCTGCAGACGCAGCAGCATCGAAGCCTTGTCGGCGGGAATGTCCTTGATACCGAATGCGGCGGCGACCATGCGCAGGAGTTCGGAGCCCGCGAGCAGCGTGGTCACCACATGGGCAGCGGCGATCTTGTCGGCGTCGATCGTGGTCAGCAGATGCTTGACGATGGTCGTCTTGCCCGCGCCCACTTCGCCGGTGATGACGATGAAGCCTTCGCCACGGCTCAGACCATAGCTCAAATGCGCCATCGCCTGCGAATGGACGGTGCTGTCGAAATAGAACTTGTGGTCCGGCGTGAGCAGGAAAGGTTCGCCCGTCAGACCGTAGAATTCCGTATACATCCGCGTCCTCGAACCTCAGCCGGTCAGCCGGACGCGGCTTCGGAGTCTTTCCGGTAATAGTAGTAATACGATGCTGCCGACGTGTGACGCCATTGCGGCGACTTGTTGAAGAGCATCATCACGTTGCGCGCCGAAGAGATGCGGGTGAGCGCTTCTTCGACATGATGGCGCGAAGGCTGCTGCGCCGCGACCACCATGATCACGTGGTTCATGTGCGCAACGAGCGCTGCCGGTTCGGCGGCTGCCAGCACGGGCGGGGCGTCGATGATGATGATGCGGTCGGGATAGCGCGTCGCCAGATCGCGGCTGATATCGGCCATCCGTTTGGATGCCAGAAGTTCCGGCGATCCGGCATCGTGCTTGCCGGCAAAGATAACGCGCAGGTTCGGAACGTCGACGCAGCGATGCATCACTTCGTTCACGTCCTGACATTTGCCGTTGAGCAATTCCGTGAGGCCGCGGCCGTTGGCGCCGTCGAAATAGGCTTCGAGCGAAGAACGCACCACGTCGCCATCGATCAGGATGACATTCAAATTCCGTTCGGCGGCGAGGCTGATCGCCAGGTTCATGGCGGTGAACGTCTTGCCTTCGCCGGGCAGCGCGCTCGTCACCATGAAAAGGTTGTTGACCATCTGGCCGCCGACGCCGGTGCCGCGCGCCAGGGGGATCAACTTGCGTTTGATGGCGCGAAACTCGTTGTAGGTGGTCGACGACGTATTGTCCGGGGTCACGATCTGTGACTGGCGGATGCGCATCAGGTTCAGGCGTACCGGATGGCTGCCGACGGCTGCGGGTTGCGCCGAACCGTTGACCCGCGGCGCCGGCGCCTCCGGGCGCTCCATGCGGGGGGCGGGGATCGGCGGTGCCGCAGGCAAGGGTTCCTTGCGGATCGCCGGCTGTTCGACGGCCGGACGGGTTTCGGCAACGGGCTGGTCCGCCAGGCGCTTGGCGGCGCGCTGGATCAAGTTCAGACGTTCCATGCTCTCGCTCATAGTGCCACTCCCGTGACAGGCGCGACGGAAGACTGGAATACCAGCAATATCGTGACATAGCCGACCAACAGAAGCACAACGGCGCCGGAGACGGCCATCACCGCCTTGCGCATCCGCTCGGCATCGGCGGCGTGACGGACATTCGAGATGATGCCTATGACGGGCACGTCGAACGCGGCACGAAGCTGGTCGCTGACCACGAACCGGTCGGCATTCATGCCAAGCAGGAATGCGAACGCGACGCCACCACCCAATCCGAGCAGCAACACCATCGAATTGAACAGAATGCGGTTCGGTGCGATGGGGTGTTCGGGCTGCTGGGGCGGTTCGACGATGCGGAACACCATCGAAGATTGTTGATCACCAACGGCTTGCGAAAGGCGCGCAGATTCGCGGCGTTGCAGAAGCTCTTCATACTGCTTGTGCAACACTTCGTAGTCGCGATCGATGTCGGCATATTGCCGCTCGACGCTGATCGCCTTTTCCATGACGCGCTTGGTGTTCTCTAGATCGGCCTCTGCCTGCGACACGCGATGCTGGCCCAGCGCGACATTGGTCTGCTCGTCAGACAGCTTGGCCCTGAGCGTCACATAGACGGGATTGGAAATTCCCTGGTGATTGCCGTCATTGACGGAGCCGGGCCCGTTCTTCGCCGCTTCCGCCTTCAGGCGATTGACCAGTTTCTGCGTGGCCACAACATCCGGATAGGAATCGGTGTAACGCGAACGCAAGTCGTCCAGCCGCGACTCGGCCTCGGCCAACGCCGTTCCGCGCCCACCGGCATTGCTGTTGAGAATGATCGGCGCGGCGGCCGCGACATTGAGGATGGCGGGCGTTCCGGAGAGCTGCGACAAGATGGAATTGCGCCGCGTCGTGGCGGCATCGAGATCTGCCTGTGCCGTCGCCAGATCCTGTTTGGCCTTGTCGAGGCGGGTATCCGTGCCGCCGGCGACGAAATATTCGAGATTGGCAGCCTTGAAGTTCGCGCGACGCTTTTCGGTTTCACGCAGGAGACGTTCATATTCCGCGACACGCTCGCTGATGAAGGATTGTACGCCTTCGACGTCGCGACGCTGGTCGCCGACATTCGAATCCACAAGTATCGAAACAAGCGATTGCGTAACTGCCTGCGCGTAGGCGGGATCGCGGCTGGTAAAGGCAACGCCGAAGAGATTCTTCGCACCCAGCGAACGCAACGAAACATCCTTCTGAACGGAAGTGATCCTGTCCTGCATCACGGCTGGCGACAGCGATGCGGCATGCGGATCCGTCAGACGGATCACCTGTTCGATGTTCGGGCGCGTGATGAGCGTGCGCAACATCACGGAGACCTGTTGGTCGGCGTCGTTGCTCACGGCGAGACCCTTCAGCAACGGCCGAAGCAGTGTGTCCGTGTCGATGTAAACTTTGGCTTCCGACTGGTACTGATCGGGAATAACGCCGACAGCAACCCAGCCCGCGAGGCAGATAATCCAGGCGGCCGCAACACCGAACCACCTATACTGCCAAGTGCTGCTCAGATAGCTGAACAGCTGAACTTTCCAACTCTGCATTTATCAATACCTCGCCAGATCCCCGAGCTTTGGCACAAGAACGCTTACCACTCCGGAAACGTGACGCCCTACTATGACTGGGATAAGTCCCGTACGCTGTCCGGCGGAACATAGGGCGACCACCCCGGAAATCGCAAGCGAGGCGGGGGGATGCGGTTAATCGAGGCCGCCGGCTTGCCCACTCGCGTTAAGAATTGCGCCGCAGGGGTCGAATGGAACCTTGTACACTCTAGAAACCGAGCTTTTCGACCTGTTGTAGAGTTCGCCGCCTTTCCGGCTACATCTGGTTCACTTCGATCACACCCGCCGCACCGGCCAGGCTGGCCCGCCATGCGACATGACAATTGGGCGAAGGAAGAAAAAAAGTTTCATAACGGGACAGCGTTACCTGCCGGCCACGGCCAATTAATATTCGCTCAGGTATTGAGAAACCGCGCCCCTATCCCATCCAGCACCACCGCCGTCAGGCAATTTGTGGCGAAGGCGCCCGTATCGATACCGATACGATTGGACCGGCAGACAGGCCGTTCTCCCGGCGTGTGTCCGTGCACGACGACCTTGCCGAAATCGTCCTCGCAATCGAGGAACTCTCCGCGAATCCACATCATGTCTTCGAGCGACTGGTCTTCGAGCGGCAATCCGGGACGCACACCGGCATGGACGAAGTGATAGGCGCCGATCTGCACGAAGGACTGCAGGTCTTGCAGAAACTTCAGATGCGATGCGGG
>CAZTCU010000028.1:0-4694 GCA_964612235.1 uncultured Rhizobium sp. | reverse complement strand
CGATCGATATAGTCGCCGACAAAGACAAGGCTCTGCGTCGCAGGCGCCAACGAGGCATCGCGGACGATCTTCTCAAGCAGCACATCCAGAAGATCGGCGCGTCCATGGATATCGCCGACGGCATAGATGCGATGGGTCTCCTCCGGCGCGGGGGCGCGCGCGAACAGCGAGAACAAGCCACGCGACTTGCCTGTCTTTCGACGGGACGGACTGGTTTGCGACAGCATCGTGTCCCTCAGATAGCGTCACGTCCGGCGGCGGACAAGGCGCGGCATTGCTTATCTGTTGCCGGGCCTTGACCCGCGGCCCCGGAATGAAGGCTTATACGCCCCCAGCACGAAGCGGCCGTTAACATATGCAGCACCTTATATATCCCGTTGTTCTTTCTGGCGGATCGGGAACCCGCCTGTGGCCGCTGTCGCGCACTGCCCTTCCCAAACAGCTTCTGCGGTTGCGCGGCGAGCGCACCATGATTCAAGACACGGTCCTGCGGGCGCAATTGCCCGGCGCCGCCGCGCCCGTCCTCATCTGCAACGACGGCCACCGCTTTCTTGTCGCCGAACAGATGCAGGAGATCGCCGTCAAGCCGTCCGCGATCGTGCTCGAACCCGTGGCGCGCAACACCGCGCCTGCCGCAGCCGTTGCCGCGCTCGTCACTGCCGAACAGGACAAAGAGGGCGTGGTGCTGTTGTTGCCTTCCGATCATTTCGTCGATGATTTGGCCGGTTTCCACCGCGCGGCATTGGCCGGGGCGGAGGCCGCGCGCGACGGCCGCCTTGTCACCTTCGGTATCACGCCCACGCGGGCCGAAACCGGATATGGCTATATCAAGCGGCACGGTGCGGCACTTGCCAACGGCGCGTACGACGTCGAAGCGTTCGTCGAGAAACCCGACGCGGAAAAAGCACAAACGTACCTCGCTTCCGGCGACTATTGCTGGAACAGCGGCATGTTCGCATTTCGGGCCGACGTGTTTCTCGAGGAACTTGCCAAGCTCCAGCCGGCGATCCTTTCGGCGGCGAAAGCCGCAGTCGCGGCGGCGCAGCGCGATCTCGATTTCATCCGGCTCGACCATGACGCCTTCGCCAAGGCGCCGAACATCTCCATCGACTATGCCGTGATGGAAAAAACCTCTCACGCCGCCGTCGTGCCGTGCGAGATCGGCTGGAGCGACGTGGGTTCGTGGTCGGCGCTGTGGGATGTCTCCGCGCAGGATGCCGACGGCAATGTGCTGATCGGCGACGTGGTGGTGGAGAATTCCAGCGGTTGCTTCGTGCGCGCCGAACGCAGGCTGACCGCGCTTGTCGGCGCGCAGGATCTGGCCATCATTGTCACCGACGATGCCGTTCTGGTGGCGGACAAGGCGCGTTCGCAGGACGTGAAGCTGATCGTCGACAAGCTGAAGGCGAACGGCCGCGGCGAATCCGATACGCACGCCGTCGTCTATCGCCCATGGGGCAGCTATCAGACCGTCGATGCCGGAGACCGTTTCCAGGTCAAACACATCATGGTGAAACCGGGCGGGCGCTTGTCGCTGCAGAAACACGCCAAACGCGCCGAACATTGGGTGGTCGTGCAAGGCACCGCGCAGGTGACATGCGACGACAAGGTTTTCGCGCTCAAGGAAAACGAATCCACCTTCATTCCGCTGGGCTCTACGCACCGGCTGGAAAACCTCGGCACCGAACCGCTCAGGCTGATCGAAGTGCAATCGGGCAGCTATCTTGGCGAGGACGACATTGTTCGTCTTGAGGATGTTTATGGGCGGGCGAAAAATTGAGAATTCGCGTTTTGCACATCGTTTTGGACAGACTCCTCCCCTGATTGGAAATTGGATTTTTCAAAACACCCCGAACGCGCGAAACCACCGGGCGGAAAACCCGGCTGAGATCGGCGCGCAGTTCTGGGGATGACGACTTTGTACGCTAGAGCGTTGCGCTCGTCAAGCTATTCAGGATTATTTTCTATAAAATATCTAAGATACTGATATATAATCCTATTATCTGCTTCCGGCGTCTGGAGGGACGGGCGGCGTTGCTTCGCCGCCCGTTTTTTTTGCGTTGGAGCTATTACCAGTTCTTCGTGAGCCTGAGACCGAACAGTCGCGGATCGGTGACGAACACGTTGGTCGACAGGCCGGTGTCGTCGGTGTTCAGGAATGCACCTGTGATCGCCGTCGTATCGAAGACGTTCTTCACATAGGCCATCGCCTGCCAGCCGTCTTCGTTGGTGAATATCAACGTCATGTTGACGTTGCTGTAGCCGCGAAGTTGATCGTAGGGCTTGTCGTTGAACACCCGCGCGTAGGAATCGCCCTGCCAGTAGAAATCGCCGCGCAAGGTACCCGCCCAGGTTTCGCTGATAGGCATGGAATATTGCGCGCCCAGCGAGAGCGTGACCGGCGGTGAGTTGGGAAGCTTGTTGCCGCTCAAATCCTTGTCGAATCCCTCTCCGTTGTTTGGCGCCGTGGAAGGGTCGAAGCCCGTAGCCGTGCCGTTGATGAAGAGACCCGGATCGATGCCGAACGTATATGCGGCGAGACAGAACTGCGCCATCTGGGTGCCATCGCCGCTGAAATAGAGATCGTGCCCCGGCAATGACGATACCGGCGTGGAGTTATCGCCACCTCCCCTGTTGCGCATGTTCGACAAGAACTCATTGACGACATAGCTCGGCACGATGCAGTTCGAGGTCTGCGTGATGAACGGCTTCACCACCATCCAGTCCGTATGGCCCGCCGTGCGGTCCATCAGGTCGATCGCCTTCGATCCGTCGTCAAGTCTTGCATCTTCGTAACCCAGGGCACCGTTGAAGCGCAGGCCGGGCACGGGTTCCCATGTCGCCTCCAATTCGAGACCCTTGACCGTGGTGTTGAAATTGAGATTGACCGAAGTGCGGTCGACGATCTGCGATATCTGGTAATTCTTGTATTTGTAGAAGAACACATCGCCGTTCAACGTCAGCGTGCCGTCCAGCAAGGTATTCTTTGTGCCAAGCTCGAAGGCGTTCACGAATTCCGGCTTGAACGTCAGCGGGTGCGCGGTATCGCTCGGCGAACCGAAGCAGATGCCACCAGAGCACAGCGGAATGACGCCTGGCGGATTGGCGCCGCCGCCTTTGTAACCGCGCGCATAGCTTGCGTAGAACAGCGACTGATCCGTGAAGTCGAGTTTCGGCGTCCACGTCGCGTTGAAGCGGCCGGTCCATTCCTTCCATTGCTGGTCGAGAACGGCAGTTACGGGCAGGCCCTTGCCCGGCAGGAGCACCCAACTCGGAATCTCGTCGAACGACTTCATGTCATCCGTCCAGCGCAAGCCCGCTGTCAGTTTCACGTCCGGAGTGAGCTGGTAGTACAATTCTCCAAACCCTGCCCAAGAATGCAGGCGATACGGGTTCTGGCTGCGGAAATAGTTGTGTCCTTGACCATCGATATCTGCGAGTGGATTGGGATCTATGTAGGTGCACCCGAAAAGTGCGGTCGGTCCTGCCGGATCGGCAGGCTGCAGGTCACAGGCGTTGGCTGCGTTCGCATCGAAGGGAATGTGTTCGCCCGCCGGCACGCTGACACTGTTATAGGCGCCGGATTCGGCAAGGCGGCTGATGAGATTGAAGAACACGAAATAGTCTTCGACCGTGTGGTAGTGGAGATAACTCGCGCCGACGCTGAAGTTCAGCGGTCCTTCCAGCGCGGATGACAGGCGCACTTCCTGGTAGAACTGCTCGGCATGCTCCTGGGAAACGTCTTCTCCCAAAACGCTGCTGGAACAGCCCAGTTGCGGATCGCAGAATTCTCCGTCGTCTCCGACCACGTTTCCCGGCAGGAATGCACCCGGCACCGTGTTGAAACGGCTATAGTCTTCCGTCGAATAGAGGCTGTCCTTGTTGTACCCGGTCTGGGACGTGAGCGTCAGTTCGGGCGTGACGTTGTAGGTAACGTTGAATTCCAGCGTATCGTTGTTGGCCTTGTATCCCGGCTCCAGTGCCGATCCGATCACGCGCAAGCTACGGGCCTGTTGCACACCGCCGTAAGGATCGAACCCCTGCACCATGAGCGGGAAGAGGTATTCCGAAGCCGCAACAAACGGAATCACACCGGCGTTGGGCGCTTGAAAGGCGGAATCGTCATAAAGCGAACCGGGCAAGCACCCCTGGCTCAGCCACGCGCGGCCGCTGATGTCGATGTTGGACACCAATCCGGCGGGACCATCGACCGATGACGGACCGGGATCATTCTTGCACAATGTCTTGGCGCTTCTCAGCCGATCATCGTTTTCGTGGAAATGCTCCCAGATGATGTCAGCCTGCAAATTTTCGATCGGCTTCAGCCGCAAGCTCACGCGGCCGGACCATAGATTGCGCCCGTCAACCGGCTTGGCGATGGTCGTGTCATAGGTATAACCGTCGCGCTTGGTCCATTCGCCCGCCAAGCGCAGGTCGATCTTGTCGCCGACGATGGGAAGATTGAGCATCCCTTCCACGCGCCGCGTGTTGTAGTTGCCGACGTCGACCGACCCCATGGCTTCCCATTGATCGGTGGGTTTGGCCGACGACATGTTCACCACGCCGGCGGTGGCGTTGCGTCCGTAGAGCGTGCCTTGCGGGCCGCGCAGGACTTCCACCTGACCGACGTCGTAGAATTCCTGCTCGAAGAAGTGATTGCGGATGAACGGCACGTCGTTGAACGCGACGGCAAC
>CAZTCU010000027.1:0-17596 GCA_964612235.1 uncultured Rhizobium sp. | reverse complement strand
GCGCTCGATTATTCCGGGCGACAGGCGGTGATGGGCAAATCGGTGGGCGACGATTTCCGCGAAGCCAAGATGACCTTGCCGGTGATCCTCGCCTATCAGCGCGCCGACGAGCAGGGCCGCGCCTTCTGGAAGCGCGTGATCGAAAGCGGCACGCAGAGCGGCGACGATCTCAACCACGCCATCTCGCTGGTCGAACAGACCGGCGCCATCCGCGAAACGCTGCGCCGCGCGCACGGTTATGCCAACGCCGCATGCAAGGCGATCGAGAAACTGCCGACGTCGGATATTCACGACTCGCTGGTGGCGGTTGCCGAGTTCTGCGTGGAACGCGCTTATTGATGAGCGACCTCGAGGTCTTCGAGGCGCTTCCATCCCAGGCACATGTCATACAGAACCTGATGCAGCTCTATGTCCACGACTTCTCGGAACAGTGGTCGGACATGGAGAGAGGCGAACTGGGCGACGACGGGCTGTTTCCCGAATACCCTTATCTCGAAACCTACTGGCATAAGAACAGCTACATTCCGCTGCTGATAAAGCGCGGCGGGCATTTGGCGGGATTCGCGCTGATCAATGATCACTCGCACAGCGGCCTTCCGGTGGACCGCAACATGGCGGAATTCTTCATCGTGCGAAAGCACCGCCGCGGCGGCGTTGGCACCGCTGTCGCTCATACGATCTTCAGCCGTTATCCGGGGCAATGGGAAGCTGCGGTCGCACGGCGCAATGTCGGCGCATTGGGTTTCTGGCGAAACGCGATACGGCAACATTCGTCAGCACGTGATGTCGAAGAAAATGATGTCGAGACTGCCGAATGGAACGGCCCGATCTTGCGCTTTCGCATCGCGCATTGATTTACTGGATACGCGCCTTCTTCACCCACCAATCGGGATGATCTTCCGCGATCTTCGCCGCCGCCGCCTCGGCGGATTTGTCGTCGGCGAACAATCCGAAACACGTCGCGCCGCTTCCCGACATGCGGGTGCGAAGCGCGCCGCTGTGTGAAATGGCCTGCAACACCTCGTCAATCGCCGGAGCTATTTCGCGCGCGGGTTTTTCGAGATCGTTGCGGTTGGATTTGAAATAATCCGCCAGCGCCAGCACGGAAAGATCGGCCTTCGGTTTCGCCGCCTGTCCGACGCCTACGCGATTTTTCAGATTGGCGAAAATCCGTGCCGTAGAAACCGCGACACCTGGATTCACCAGCACGAGCGGCGCGGGCGGGAGGCCGGGGACGGGTTCGATGCCCTCCCCTCGCCCAGTCATCCAGAGGGTTTCGCTCAGCAGACAGGCGGGCACGTCGGAGCCAAGCGATTCCGCAATCGTGTGAAGTTCGTCATGCGGGATCTTGAGATCCCAGAATTGCACCAGCCCGCGCAACGCTGCCGCCGCGTCCGCCGAACCGCCGCCGATGCCGGATGCGACGGGCAGGTTCTTGGTCAGTGTGATTCTCACGTCCGGCGAGCGGCCCGCTTTCGCGCCCAACGCGCGCGCGGCTTTGGCGATGAGGTTGTCTTGTTCGTTCGCCAACTTGCCCCCGAAAGGACCGTCGAGCGCGAGCGAAAACGACTTGGCGGGCTCGATCAGAAGTTCGTCGCCGACATCGGCGAACACCACGAGGCTTTCCAAGTCATGATAGCCGTCGCTTCGCCGTTCCCCCACATGCAGGAACAGGTTGATCTTCGCCGGCGCGAAGACCTTTACCGCGTCAGGATTTGCCGCCACTGGTCAGGCCGTATTTGAGTTTGGCCTCGATCTTCGACTTCTCGTCGCCGGCAGCGCCGAAGGTGATCGCGTGGTTCCACTGGAACGTCGCATCGAGCTTGCGGCCAACGCGCCACAGCGCGTCGCCAAGATGGTCGTTGATGGTCGGATCGCCGGGCACCAGCAGGATTGCGCTTTGCAACGTCTTCGCCGCGTCCTTGTAGCGGCCGAGGCGGTAATAGGCCCAGCCCACGCTGTCGGCGATGTAGCCGTCGAACGGACGCAGCGCACGCGCCTTCTCCAGCATCTGCAAGGCTTCGGTGAGATTCTCGCCCTTGTCGACCCAGGAATAGCCCAGATAGTTGAGAAGCTGCGGCTCCTGCGGCGAGAGCCGCAACGCCGCCTTGAGATCAGCTTCCGCCAATGTCCAGCGGCCCGACTGTTCGTAAGACACGGCGCGGGCGTAAAGCAGCGGCCAGGAATTGGCTGTGTCGCTACCGCGAATCTTAATCGCGTTGTCATAGGCATCCGCGGCGTCGGCGAATTTCTCGATGCCGCGATAGACATCGCCCAGTGCCGTCCAGGCTTCGGCATCGTTGGGATGGCTGGCGACGACCTCTTTGAGATCGGCAATCGCCTTGTCGTTCTTTTCGAGGCGGGCTTCGTCGACGGCGGCCTGCACCATCGCCACACGGCGATAGGGCGCGGACTTCGCGATGCCGTGATAGACGTCGATGGCCTCGTCGAACTTCTCCATCGCCTCCAGACGGGCGGCGCGAAGAATGTCGGCCAGATCGAAATCGGAGCGCAGATAGCGCGCGAACCGCAGATAGAGCACCGAAACGTCGGCGCTGGAATCATCGGTCAGCGAGGCTGCGATGCTGAACATCGCTTCCGCAGCGCCGTCCTGCGGCGAGGATACGAGCGCTTCCGGCTTCTTGCCGGTTTCCATCCGCTTCTGCGCGGCGTCGACGATCGGTTGCAGCGCGGTGTCGGAAGCGAGTTTGGCGTAAAAATCCTTCGCTTCCTGCGTGCGGCCCTGCCGTTCAAGGAAACGGCCGTAGGCTTCGACGATGCGCGGGCCGTTACCGGTGGCTTTCAGCGCTTCCTGATAGGCAGTGTTCGCGTCGTCGGTGCGACCGCCCAGATCGAGCACCAGCGCGCGATGGAAGGCGACGAGCGAATCCGTGCCGCCCTGCGCCTTGAGCATCTGCAGATCGGCGAGCGCGATGTCGGTCTTTTTCTGTCCGACGGCGGCCCAGGTGTTGAGCAGTTCGATGGTCAGTGCCGCGAAGGGACCTTGCGCAGATTTCGAAAGCTGGTCGCGAACCCCGTCGTAATCGCCCTTCTTCATCGCCTGCACGGCAAGCGTGGTGCGCGCGGCGCGATTGTCGGGTTCGTTGGCGACGACTTGCGTCGCAAGTTTCGGCGCGCGCTCCATGTCGCCTGCCGAGACCGAATAAAGGAACGCCCGCGCCAGAAGATCGGGATTGCTGGGATCGGCGTCGAGGCTCGCGCGATAGAACTTCGCGGCATTCTCCATGTCGTGCTGGCTCGCCGCCAGTCGCGCGTTCAGATAATTGCCGTAGCTTTCGTCCAACGCCGAATTGATGCGGATCGGCGGAGAGCCGGTGGGATCATTGGTTTGGAGCGCTCCGCCAGAGTTGAGCGACGACGAGTTTGCGTCCTTCGCGCCTGCCGGCGAGGACGTCGAGCCCATGTCGATGCCGAGCGTGGAGCAGGCCGAAAGCGAGATCGCCGCGGCCGTCACAAACAGGAACTGGCGAAGTCGCAAATCCGTCTCCTCACATATTGGTGTAGTTAGGACCGCCACCGCCCTCGGGCGTGACCCAGTTGATGTTCTGCGCCGGGTCCTTGATATCGCAGGTTTTGCAATGGACGCAGTTCTGCGCGTTGATCTGGAACCTTGGACCCGACGCTTCGCGCACCACCTCGTAAACGCCCGCCGGGCAGTAACGCTGCGCCGGTTCGTCATATTCGGGCAGATTCACGCGGATGGGAATGGACGGGTCCTTCAACACAAGGTGAACGGGCTGGTCTTCCTCGTGGTTAGTATTCGACAGGAAAACCGACGAAAGTTTGTCGAAGCTGATCACGCCGTCAGGTTTCGGGTAGGCGATCGGCTTGAATTGTGACGCCGGTTTCAGCGTCTGGTAGTCCGCCTTGCCGTGTTTCAGCGTGCCCAGCGGGCTGAAGCCGAAAAGCTGGTTGAACCACATATCCACGCCGCCGACCGCCACGCCCAGGACCGTTCCGAGCTTGGACCATAGCGGTTTCACGTTACGGACTCGTTTTAAATCCTTGTAAACATGCGAATGTTGGTAGGCGACCTCATAGGCGTCGAGCAGGTCTCCCGAACGGCCGAGCTTCACCGCGTCGAACGCCGCGTCCGCCGCCATGATGCCGGTGGCAATCGCATTGTGGCTGCCCTTGATGCGCGGCACGTTCACGAAGCCTGCCGAGCACCCGATCAGCGCGCCGCCCGGGAAGACGAGCTTCGGCACCGATTGCAACCCGCCTTCGGTGATCGCACGCGCGCCGTAACCGATGCGCTTGCCGCCTTCGAGATACTGCTTGATGCGCGGATGATGCTTCACACGCTGGAATTCATCGAACGGCGAGATGAACGGATTGGAATAGTTGAGATGGACGACGAAGCCGATGGAGCAAAAATTCTCGCCCCAGTGATACATGAAGACACCGCCGCCGGTTGAATTGTCGAGCGGCCAGCCCATCGTGTGCATCACGAGGCCGGGTTTGTGCTTGTCCTTCGGCAACTCCCAAAGCTCTTTGAGGCCGATGCCGAACTTCTGCGGATCGCGGCCTTCGTGCAGCTTGTAATGCGCGCCCAAACGCTTCGAAAGCGAACCGCGCGCGCCTTCCGCAAACAGCGTGTATTTGCCGAGAAGGTTCATTCCCGGCGTGAAATCGGATTTGTGATGGCCGTCTTTGGCCACACCCAGGTCGCCCGTGGTGACGCCCTTCACCTCGCCGTTTTCGCCGAACACGACGTCGGCGGCGGGGAAGCCCGGATAGATCTCGACACCCAGACCTTCGGCCTGCTGCGCCATCCATTTGGTGAGGTTGCTGAGGCTGGCGATGTAGTTGCCGTGATTGCTCATCAGCGGCGGGAACATGATGTTCGGAAAACGGACCGAGCCCGCTGGTCCCAGGAACCAGAACTGGTCGCTGGTGACGGGCGTGTCGAGCGGCGCGCCCAGTTCCTTCCAGTTGGGGAAGAGTTCGGAAATGCCAATGGGGTCGATTACCGCGCCGGAGAGGATATGGGCGCCCACTTCCGAGCCCTTTTCCAGAACGCAGACGCTGATCTCGTGGCCCTTTTTGGCAGCCTGCTGCTTCAGCCGGATCGCCGCGGCAAGGCCCGCTGGGCCTGCCCCTACGATCACCACATCATATTCCATGCTTTCGCGTTCGACCGCGTCCGCCATCACTGACTCCGATGCCATCCCCGAGGGGGCGTTATGCGGGCAGCTAACAAGGGCGTCAATTGGATATGGTCGCACATTGCCCGGCTCTGCCCTATGATTTCCGCCATGTTCCCAGCCGAAAGCTCCAACCCTCTGACCGATCTTGCCTGGCTCGTCGAAGCCGGGGCGGACGAGGCCATGCTGGACGAGCCGGTGAATCGTTTCGTGCAGCGGGCCGCCCCCGCCGCTGGCGCAACGGCACCTGGCAAACCGGCCGCTACCAAGTCGATTCCCGTCGCCTCCCCGCCGCATGCGGGCGAACGTCGGGCCTTCCCCCATGAGAACAAGGCGGCGCCTGCCGGCGCGTACACCGACCAGATCGGTGCGGCGCTCGACATTGCCGCGAAGTGCAACACGCTCGACGAGTTGCGCGCGGCACTGGAAGCCTTCGATGGCGGCGCGCTGAAGAAGAACGCCACGCACACCGTGTTCGCGGATGGCAACGCGCAAGCCCGCATCATGCTGATCGGCGAAGCGCCGGGACGCGACGAAGACCGCGCGGGGCTCCCGTTCGTCGGGCGCGCGGGCAAGCTGCTCGACAAGATGGTCGCGCCAATCGGCCTCAACCGCGCCGAGAATTTCTACATCACCAACGTCCTGCCCTGGCAGCCGCCGGGCAATCGCGATTTCGGATTGGAAGAAGCGGCGATGTGCCTGCCCTTTCTGCGCAGGCACATCGAACTCAAAGCGCCCGATGTGCTGCTTCTGTTGGGCCGCATCGCGGTGAAGAACGTGCTCGGCAAAACCGAAGGCATCATGTCGTTGCGCGGGAAATGGTTCGAATACCACGTCAACGGGCGCATGATCCCGGCATTGTGCACGCTGCATCCCGCCTATCTGCTACGCCGTCCCGTCGATAAGAAACTCGCGTGGCGGGACATGCAGTCGTTCGAAGCGAAGTCGCGCGAACTAAATATCCTCCCCTAATTGTCATGGCCCGCGAATGCGGGCCACCCAGGTGACGCCTGACACATGTTGAAAAGCGCAAAAGAACTTCCCGAACCTCGAATACCGGAGCAACACCATCTGGGTGGCCCGCATTCGTGGGCCATGACAAATTAGAGGTGAGGGAAAGATGAGCAAAATCGATGAAAGCATCGCCTTCGTTCCCGTGCGTATCGCTGTGATGACGGTTTCCGATACGCGGGATGCTTCCAACGACACCTCCGGCGATACGCTTGCCAAGCGCATTGAAGATGCTGGTCACGTTCTCGCCGCCCGCACGCTGCTGAAAGACGATGCAGCACACATACGCACGCAACTTCAGAAGTGGATTGACGATCCGCAAATAGATGCCGTCATAACCACCGGCGGTACTGGCCTGACAGGCCGCGACGTGACTGTCGAAGCAATGAAACCGCTGTTCGAAAAAGAGATCGACGGTTTTTCCGTCGTCTTCCACCAGATCTCCTACGAGAAGATTGGCACTTCCACTCTGCAATCGCGCGCCTGCGCGGGCGTGGCCAAAGGCACCTATCTTTTCGCCCTGCCCGGCTCGACCGGTGCGGTGAAGGACGGCTGGGACGGCATCCTCAAATACCAGCTCGATATCCGGCATCGGCCCTGTAATTTCGTGGAAATCATGCCCCGGCTGGAAGAACACAAACGTCAAAAGGCGTGATAGTCTTCCGGGAACGGAGGTGGCCATGCCCGTTTCGCTTATTGTCGGCACCAAGAAAGGCGCCGCGATCCTCACATCCGATAAAAATCGCAGGAACTGGTCGTCAGATTTCGCCTTGAAAGGCTGGCCTGTCACCGCATCCGCGCGTGACGATGGCGGACAATATTACGCCGCGGTCGCCAACGACGTGTTCGGGCCTGCGATCTTCGTCAGCGACGATCTCAAGGAATGGAAACAACTCGAAACCGCGCCGCGCTTCAATCCCGGCGACAAGGGCAATGAGCAGCATATCCGCATCGCGGGCGCCGCCGATTTCATGGGCCGCTACAAGGACAGTCCTCGCCTGGTCGATCAGATATGGACGCTTCATGCCGCGCACGGCGCCGTCTATGCGGGCACGTCGGAGGCAGGTCTCTTCGCCACGCGCGATCGCGGGAAAAGCTGGGAGCCTGTCTCGGGCTTCAACGATCACCCCGATCGCGACAAATGGGAGCCGGGCTTTGGCGGCCTGTGTGCACACACGATCCTGAGCGATCCGAAAAATCCCAACCGCATGTGGGTCGGCGTTTCGTCGTCCGGCTTCTTCCGCACCGATGATGGCGGCAAGACATGGAATGAAAAGAGCAAGGGCGTGAACCAGGACGTCGGTATCTGCGTGCATCACGTCACGCACGATCCCGCCAATCCGGATGTTCTGTTCCGGCAGGACCATCGCGGCGTCTATCGCAGCGATGACGCGGGCGATACATGGATCGTGACGGAGAACGGACTGCCCGGTGGAGAACTGAGCGACGGTCATAGATGTTCGTTCGGGTTCGCCATTGCTATGGATCGCAAAAGCAGCAGCGTTTTTATCGCGCCGCTCGAAGGCGACAATTTCCGCCTGCCGCACAATGGCGAACTCGCGATCTATAAAAGCAACGACAAGGGCGCGAACTGGCAGCCTCGCAAATCCGGCCTGCCTTCAAATTGTTATTCCGGCGTGTTGCGCGGCGCGATGACGACAGATCAACTCGATCCCGGCGGCATCTATTTCGGCACGAGTTCGGGCACGATCTACGCCAGCACCGACGTTGGCGAGAGCTGGATCGAAGTGGCGAGCGAACTTCCCCGCATCATGAGCGTGGAGGCTTACGCGACGTGATCCGCGTCCGGGTTCCCCCCGTGCTGCGCGCCGTCACCGGGGGCGCGCGCGTGCTGGAAGCTGAAGGGGGCACCGTGCGCGAAGTGTTCGAGGACCTCGCCAGAAAGCACCCAGCGTTGGGATTGCACCTGTTCGACGAGCGAAGCGGCATCCGCCGGAACATCATCTGTGTGCATCGGGATTATGTGGTCCGGGCGGGCGAAATGGCGGGTCGGGCTGTGGATGAAGGCGAAGAACTCATTCTCGCCAATGCCTTCGCCGGTGGGTAGCCCGACTCAGATTTGTTCTTGATTTGTTCTTATCGTCGGTTATACTTTCCCAATGACGACGGTTCTCGACATCACCGCCGATCCGCGGCGGCTTCGTGGGCGTGGTGCGGTTTCGAATGCATCGAGCCGGTATGACCGCGAAAAGCGCGTGCTGTTCGATGACGGGTGGAACGAGGAGGAAGAAGAACTTCCGGCGCTCAAGACCCAACTGATCCGCGATACGACGCGCACGATCATCGCGCGCAACACCTCGCCGGATATTTCGTTCGACCGTTCGATCAATCCCTATCGCGGCTGCGAGCATGGCTGCATCTATTGTTTCGCACGGCCGACACATGCCTATCTCGGCTTCTCGCCGGGGACAGATTTCGAAACGCAGATTCTGGTGAAGCCGAACGCAGCGGAATTGCTGGCGAAGGAATTGTCGGCGAAATCCTATTCGCCTCGCACCATCGCGATGGGCACCAACACCGACCCCTATCAGCCCACGGAAAAGAAGCTGCGCATCACGCGCTCCATTCTGGAAGTGCTGCGCGATTTCAATCACCCCGTCGGCATCGTTACGAAATCCGCGCTCGTCACGCGCGACATCGACATCCTTGGACCGATGGCCGAACAAGGTTTGGCGAAAGTGGCGATTTCCGTGACGACGCTGGATCGCAAACTCGCGCGCGTCATGGAACCACGGGCGTCAACGCCGCCGCGCCGTTTGCAGGCGATCAAGGCTCTGCGTGAGGCGGGCATCCCAACCGGCGTCATGTTCGCGCCGGTGATTCCTGCGCTGAACGACGACGAACTCGAAAGCGTGCTGGAAGCGGGCAGAGACATGGGCGCGCTGAGCGCGGGCTATGTGCTGTTGCGGTTGCCGCTGGAAATCAAGGATTTGTTCCGCGAATGGCTGGAGGCAAACGAACCCGGCCGCGCCAAGCATGTGATGAGCCTGATCCGCCAGATGCGCGGCGGAAAGGATTACGACGCCGAATGGGGCAAGCGCATGACGGGCGCGGGGCCTTACGCGGACCTGATCGGGCGCAGGTTCCAGATCGCGGTGAAGCGGTTCGGCCTCAATCAGGTCCATTCGCCGCTGACGATCAACAAGTTCAAGCGCCCGCCCTATCTTGGCGAGCAACTGGCGCTCCTCTAACAATGGGGAATGCCGCATTACATCTACGAGTCGCGTCTGCTGAAGACGATGTCCGGGCCCATCGCCGGCGTTGACGAAGCCGGGCGCGGCCCGTTGGCAGGCCCGGTGGTCGCCGCCGCGGTGATTTTCGAGCGAGGCCGCATTCCAAAGGGCATAGACGATTCCAAACAGATGACCCCGGAGGCGCGCGAGGAACTCTATGTGCGCATCGTGGAGTCGGCGGTCGCCTATGGGGTGGGTGAGGCAAGCGTCGATGAAATTGACCTCGTGAATATCCGTCAGGCCACGCATCTTGCGATGGCCCGCGCCGTTCGCGCGATGACGATTGCGCCCATGTTCGCACTGGTGGACGGCAACGATGCGCCCGCACTTCCCTGCCCCTGCGATACGCTGATCGACGGCGATGCGCGTTCTGTTTCTATCGCAGCGGCTTCGATCATCGCCAAGGTCACGCGCGACCGGCAGATGCGTGCGCTCCACGACCAGCATCCGGGTTATGGCTGGATCACCAACATGGGCTACGGCACCGAGGAACATCTCCGCGGCCTCGAAAAGCACGGCGTCTGCGCCCATCACCGCCGCAGCTTTGCCCCCGTCCGGCGCATCCTCTTCCCCGAATTGGCCGAGGAAATGCCTGCGACTGCCCTCTGAGTCATTCGGTCGCCCACAAGCAGTGGTATGTGGACGATGTGAGGACTCAAGCCCAAGTCTTTGATTCCAAAGGCTCTTGACGCGCGAATCACCGTGAATCACGATTCAGCCTGTGTGTGGATAAACGGGCGGGCGGCGTATGGCGCGGGGGCTTCAGGACTCCATCGATCGTGTGATCGAGGGAAATTGCGTGGATGTGATGAACGAGCTTCCGGCGGGCTGCGCCGACCTCGTCTTCGCCGATCCGCCTTACAATCTTCAGCTACAGGGCGACCTGCATCGTCCCGACAATTCCAAGGTCGATGCCGTCGACGACCATTGGGACCAGTTCGCGAGCTTCGCCGAATACGACCGCTTCACGCGCGAATGGCTCACCGCCGCGCGCCGCCTTCTGAAAGACGATGGCGCGCTCTGGGTGATCGGATCCTATCACAACATCTTCCGCGTGGGTGCGATCCTGCAGGATCTGGGCTTCTGGATCCTGAATGATGTGGTGTGGCGCAAATCGAACCCGATGCCGAACTTCCGCGGCAAGCGTTTCACCAATGCGCATGAAACGATGATCTGGGCGGGCAAAAGCCAGGACAGCAAATACACCTTCAACTACGAAGCGATGAAGGCGCTGAACGACGAATTGCAGATGCGTTCGGACTGGACCCTGCCGATCTGTTCCGGCGGCGAGCGTCTCAAAGATGCCAACGGCCAGAAAGCGCATTCCACTCAGAAGCCGGAAAGCCTGCTGCATCGCGTGATCGTTTCGTCCACGCAGCCGGGCGATGTGATTGTCGATCCGTTCTTCGGTTCCGGGACCACGGGCGCGGTGGCGCGCCGCCTCGGCCGTAAATTCATCGGCATCGAACGCGACAAGAAATATGCGAGCATCGCGCGCGAGCGCATCGCAGGCATCAAACGCGCACCGAATGAGGCAATCGAAGTCACGAAATCCAAGCGCGCCGAGCCGCGCATTCCTTTCGGGTGGGTGGTGGAGAGAGGCTTGCTGGAGCCGGGCACTGTGCTCGTGAGCCCCAGCAAGCGTCACCGCGCCAAAGTCCGCGCCGACGGCACGCTGATCTGCGAGGACGCCAGCGGCTCGATCCATCGCATCGGCGCGCATGTGCAAGGGTTGGACGCCTGTAACGGTTGGACATTCTGGCACTACGAGCACAAGGGCTCGCTCGTTTCGATTGACGTGCTGCGTCAGCGTTTGCGGGCCGATCTGGCCTGACGGAACAAGGGCCCGCCATCATCCAGCGCATGAAACACGATCTTGCGCATGACGGTGGGAAGGGCTGCTTCGCCCAAATCATCCGCGGCAACCCAATTGCCGTCGGTCTTGGGACGCTTGCCGACTTCGGCAGCGTAAACCTCGATCTCGAGTTCGAAGTGCGTGAAACCGTGGCGGACGGAGCCCGCCAGTTTTCGCCATTCCGCGGAGAACGGCGCTTGCGACGCGGCTTCGATTGCCGACGGAAATTTCTCGGTCCACGGCCCTAGCGGCGGCTGCCGCATTCCGCCGAGCAGACCTTTCTCCGGCCGTTTCATCAGCAACACCGCGCCCGTCTTGTCGCGCGCAACAAACGCCGCGCCGCGCTTCAAGGGACGCACCGGTTTCTCGTTGCGGACAGGCAGCGTTTCCTGAATGCCAAGCTGTCGCGCCCTGCAATCCTCGAACCATGGGCAATTCGCGCAGGCAGGCCGTTTGGGCGTGCAGATGGCCGATCCCAAATCCATCAGCGCTTGTGCGAAATCGCCCGCGCGCTCGTCGGGCAATATCGATTCCGTCAGCGCGCGCAATTTCGGTTTTGCTTCGCGAAGCGGTTCGCGCACCGCGAAGTAGCGCGCGATCACCCGCTCGGCGTTTGCATCGACGGCAGCGGCTTTTACATCGAAGGCGATCGCGGCAATCGCGCCTGCCGTGTAAGGGCCGATGCCGGGGATTTTGCGCAGGTCTTCAATCGTACGCGGAAATTTGCCGCCCAGCTCGCCGGCCACCATCTTCGCGGCGGCGTGCAGATTGCGGGCGCGCGCATAATAGCCAAGCCCCGCCCATGCCGCGAGTACATCGTCCAAGGGGGCTGCCGCCAGCGCCTCCACATTCGGCCAGCGGGCGAGGAATTTGCGGTAGTAGCTGCCGACAGCCTGGACCGTCGTCTGTTGCAGCATGATCTCGGACAGCCATACGCCATAGGGATCGGGCTTGCGCCCCTTCGGCGCGCGCCACGGCAAGGTCCGCCTGTGGATATCGTACCAGGCGAGCATCCTATCGGCGGGCGATTTCAGCTTTTGCCTTGGTGGGGAACGGGTGGGCATAATGGATGGACAATGCCCGACCGCCGCGAAGACAAAAAGCCAGCCGAAATGCCGCGCCGCAAGTGGGCGGAAGCCGTGGGCCGCGATGCGACCTCGAACGCGCACCTGGCGTTTGCGCGCGCGGGCTTCCGCGATCCAGCGCTGGTGTTGCGCTGGGAAGATATCGCAGGCCCCGAAGTCGCCCGCCTCGCCCGCCCCATCAAACTCAGCGAAAGCGCATCCGGTGGCGTGCTGACACTTAAAGCGGAGCCGGGCGCAGCCCTGTTCCTGCAACATGAAAGCCGCGCGCTATGCGGCCGGATAAACGACTATCTGGGCCGCAATGCGGTGACGCGGCTCCGCTTTGTGCAAGGGCCGTTGACGGAGCGGCCGCCAAAGCCAGTGCGTCGAAAAGTGGGCGGCACATTGCCTCTCGATGACCCGGCGATGACGTTCAAAGGTCCGGAAAAAGTGCGTGAAACGTTGCTGCGTTTTGCGCGGATTCGCCGACCGACCGATTGACGCCAGAACAGCCCTGCCACAACCTCCGATAGGTTTCCGGAGGGGCGGAACATGCATCGCAAAGTTCTGTTCGGCGTGCTTGCACTCAGCGTCGTTGTGCTGTGTGTGATCGGTTATTTCTATTATGTCCCCACTCAATCGAGCGTGCTGCCCGCCCACGACAATAACGACCGGCCCAACGTGACCTTGACGAACGACGACCGCACGATGGGCGATCCGAATGCGCCGATCCTCATCGTAGAATACGCCTCACTCACCTGCCCGCATTGCGCGCATTTCAACGAAGAGATATTTCCGAAACTGAAGGCCAAATATATAGACACCGGCAAGGTCTATTACGTCTTCCGCGCTTTCCCGCGCATGTCGGTCGATCTCGCGGCCGAGGCCTTGGCGCGTTGCGTGCCGAAGGAAAACTATTTCAAGGTCGTAGACCTGTTGTTTGAACGGCAGCTCGACTGGGATCCCGAATTCCAGCCACTGAATGTCCATGATGGGCTCTTATCTATTGCCCGTGCCGCAGGCATGAGCGACGCCCAGGGCGACCGCTGCATGAACGATCAGGCGCGGCTCGACCGTGCGAATCAGGTCGGCCAAGACGGCGAGGCCAAATATGGCATCAACGCAACGCCCACTTTCGTGGTGAACGGCACAGTCCACCCTGGCCAGTACGAATGGGAAAATCTGCAAAAGGACCTCGACGCCCTTCTGGCTATGCGATGAGCGGTGGAAAACCCCCGGCCCCCTTCCCTGGCGCGGATTGAACGGATGGCCCCGCTCTGCCACAAACCTCGCGGCATTCTCCGGAGAGCGGAACTTTGAACCGTAGGCCCCTGCTGATCGGCATTCTTGCTGTGGCTGTGATCGCGCTGGGCGTGATCGGCTATCTCTATTTTGCGGCTCCCTCTGCGGACGGCGCCCTGCCGGAAAGCGGCGAACGCGCGAATGTCACGCTGACCAAGGACGACCGGACCATGGGCGATCCCAAGGCGCCGGTCCTGGTGGTGGAATATGCGGCGCTCACCTGCCCGCACTGTGCTCATTTCAACGAGACGGTTTTTCCGAAGTTCAAGGCCAAATATATCGACACCGGCAAGGTCTATTACGTGTTCCGGGTGTTCCCCCTGAGTTCGGTCGATCTCGCGGTCGAATCGCTGGCGCGCTGCCTGCCTACGGAAAGCTATTTCAACTTCGTCGATCTGCTGTTCAAGAATCAGATCAGCTGGGACCCCGAATACCAGCCGCTCGATGTCCACGCGGGCATCCTGTCGGTGGCGCGCATGGCGGGCATGGGCGGCGAACAGGCCGACAAGTGCATGCAGGACAAGACCCAGCTCGAACGCGCGTCCCGCGTGGGTGACGATGGCCAGAAACGGTACAACATCACGGGCACCCCCACTTTCATTGTGAATGGAAAGGTGCATGGCGGCCAATATGACTGGGAAGGCCTCCAGAAAGAACTCGACGCCGTGCTAAAGAAGTAGGCACGACAGATTCTGATTCGCATCACCAAGGCGTCACACAGTTGAAATTCACACGGCTGAGACTTTCCGGCTTCAAATCGTTCGTGGAGCCGACGGAATTGTTCATCGAACCCGGTCTCACCGCCGTGGTCGGGCCGAATGGTTGCGGCAAATCCAATCTGTTCGATGCGCTGCGTTGGGTGATGGGCGAAACGCGCCCCACTTCCGTCCGCGGCAGCGAAATGGACGACGTGATCTTCGCGGGCTCCGCGGGTCGTCCCGCACGCAATGTCGCCGAGGTGACTCTGTTCGTCGACAATGCGGACCGTACGGCGAGCCCGGCTTATAACGAATACGACGCCATCGAAATTTCGCGCCGGATCGAGCGCGAAGCCGGGTCTGTCTATCGCATCAACGGTCGCGACGTGCGCCAGCGCGACGTGCAGATATTCTTTGCCGATGCATCTTCCGGCGCAGGCTCCACCGCCTTCGTGCGGCAAGGCCAGATCGGCATGCTCATCAGCCAGAAGCCGCTCAACCGGCGCGCCATTCTGGAAGAAGCTGCCGGCATCGCAGGCCTGCATCAGCGCCGCCACGAAGCCGAACTTCGTTTGCGCGCCGCCGAAACAAACATGGGCCGTCTCGACGACGTGATCCGCGAAGTCGAAGGCCAATTACAGAATCTGAAGCGTCAGGCACGGCAGGCTTCGCGTTATCGCAATCTTTCGGGCCTGATCCGCAAGGCCGAGGCTTTGGCGCTTTATCTGCGCTGGTCAGCGGCGGAAGCGCACGCGAAGGTCGCGAAGGAAGCGCTCGATGCGGCTATCGCCGCCGTGGAAGCCGCAACGCAAGTGGCGGCAGTTGCTTCGACCGTGCAGGCTGAATCCGCGGAATTGCTTCCCCCACTGCGCCAGACCGAAGCAGAAAAATCGGCTGCCCTGCATCGCCTCATCGTCGAACGCGATGCGCTCGACGCCGAAGAAGCCCGCGCGCGCGAAGCAGCCCAACGTCTGCGTCAGCGCATCGCGCAGGCCGAGCAGGACATTCTGCGCGAGAAAACGCTGGATGCCGATGCACGCAATTCGCTGCAGGCCCTCAGCGAAGAACGCATCGAACTCGAAGACGTCGCCTCCCGCGCTTCCTCCGAACTGGAAAACGCCGAAGGAAACGCGAATGAAATCGCGGCAGCGCTCGCCGAAACGGAACGGACGTTGGATCGCCTGACACGCGAGCTTGCAGAGTGGAACGCGAAGAAATCGAGCCTCGAACGCTCGCGCGACGTGGCGGGCGCCTTGGCCGAAACGAGCGCGGAACAATTGACGGCCGCGCAGTCCCGCCTTGAACAGGCGATGGCGAATGCGCAGGCCGCGCCGGACGTGAAGGCCGCCGAAGACGACGTGGCGAATGCGCAGAATGCTTCCGAAGCGGCGCGCAATGCGCTGAATGCAGCACGCGCCGCACTTGTCGAAGCCGAGACGGCGGAAAAGACCGCGCGCGTGCCGCTTGAAGAAGCGGAACGTGAAGTGAACCGCCTCTCCGCCGAAACCAAGGCGCTGGCCGATCTGTTGCGTCCGCGCGGGCAGGATTTGTGGCCGCCGCTGGTCGACGCGGTGCGCGTGCAATCCGGCTACGAAGGCGCGTTCGCAGCCGCGTTGGGCGACGATCTGCAAGCACCGCTGGATGAGGCGGCGCCGCATTATTGGCGCGATCTCGGCCCCCTGCCCTCGCTCGCCCCACTTCCCGATGGCGCGCAAGCGTTGAAGAATTTCGTGGAAGCGCCATCGGCGTTGAGCCGGTTGCTCAACACGACGGGCGTTGTTTTCCCCGATCAGGGTGCGGGGCTTCAGCCTGCCCTTCATCCGGGGCAACGCCTTGTTTCGCCGCGCGGCGATCTCTGGCGTTGGGACGGTTATGCGGCATCCGCGGAGTCGGAATCACCGGGCGCCATTCGCCTTGCGCAGCGCAATCGCCTGACCGAACTTGAAAACGAACTGATCGCAGCAAAAGAAAAGCGCGCTGAACTGTTCGACATCTATTCCGCTGCGCGCGATGCAGGTGTCGCCGCTCGCGAAGCCGCCAACGCCGCCGAACAGGAAGACCGCAAAGCGGCGCAGACCTTGATTGGCGCGCAACGCGCTTCCGCCGAGGCCGCGCGCGCCGCTGCCGAACGCATGTCGCAACTGGCGACACTTGAAGCCGAAGTCCGCCGCCTTACCGAAGCCCGCGATGCGGCACAGGAAGCAAGCCGCCAGGCTGCAGAGCAGCTTTCCGAACTGGGTGACGGTATTGCGCTGAGCGAAGCGATGAACACCGCGCGCGGCGAAACCGCGGAGGCCCGCTCCAAAGCCGCAGAAGCCCGCGCCCATGTCGAAAGCCTGCGCCGCGACGCCGACACGCGCGCGCAACGCCTCGCTGCCATCGCAGAAGATAGCGCCCGTTGGCAGAAGCGCAGCGAAAACGCAGCCCAGCAGATGGCCGAACTCGGCCGCCGCCTTGAAGAGATGGGCGAGGAATTGCGCGCCCTCGATGCGATTCCCGAAACCATCGTCGAAAAACGCAACGCACTGCTCGATGCCATCGCTTCCGCCGAAGCGGCCCGCAATGAAGCGGCCGATCAACGCCAGCAGGCCGAAGCGAAACTCAACGAAGCCGATCGCGCCTCGAAAGCCGCCGACGCCGCCCTTTCCGTGGCGCGCGAAGACCGCGCACGTTCGCAAGCCCTGTTCGAATCCTCGGGCGAACGCATCGAGGAATTGAAGACGCGCATTCGCGACGAACTGGAAGCGACGCCGGAGGAATTGCCGGAGCGCGCCGAAATCCGTGAAGGCGAGGAATTGCCGCCGCAGGAACAAGCCGACAAGCGCGTCGAGAAGCTGAAACAGGAACGCGAGCAATTGGGCGGCGTGAACCTGCGCGCCGAAGAAGAAGCCGCCGAACACGAAACGCGCCTCAACACGCTCGTCGCCGACCGCGCCGATCTCGAAGGCGCCATCGACCGTTTGCGCCGCGGCATCCAGAGCCTCAACCGCGAAGGCCGCGAACGCCTGCTGGAATCGTTCGAGAAGGTGAACGCAAACTTTCAGATGCTGTTCACCAAGCTGTTCGAAGGCGGCGAGGCGAAACTCACTTTCACCGAATCCGAAGATCCGCTTGAAGCGGGTCTCGAAATCTTCGCGCGCCCGCCGGGCAAGCGGCTGCAATCGCTGTCGCTGCTTTCTGGCGGCGAGCAGGCGTTGACGGCGATGTCGCTGATCTTCGCGGTGTTCCTGGTGAACCCAGCGCC
>CAZTCU010000026.1:0-17666 GCA_964612235.1 uncultured Rhizobium sp. | reverse complement strand
GAAAACCTCACCGGCCTTGCCCGCATGGTCCGCGCCTATGCGATGCCTGCGATGGAAAACGTGGCCCTCTGGCACGAGCGCGACATCAGCCACTCCTCGGTCGAACGCTATATCGGCCCCGATGCCACGATCACGCTGGATTTCGCGCTCGCGCGTGCGGCGGGCGTCGTCGAAAAACTGATCGTCTATCCCGAACGCATGCAGCAAAACCTCGACCGCACCAGCGGCCTCGTGCACAGCCAGCGTGTGCTTCTCGCGCTGACGCAAGCAGGCGTCAGCCGCGAAGATTCCTACCGTCTCGTCCAGCGCAATGCGATGCGTGCCTGGAACGGCGAAGGCGCCCTGCTCGATCTGCTGAAGGCCGACAAGGACGTGACCAAGGCCCTGCCGGCGGCACAACTCGAAAGCCTGTTCGACCTCGGCTATCACCTCAAGCATGTCGATACGATCTTCAATCGGGTGTTCGGCAACGGCTGACGCCTGAATTCGCCGCTGCGCCCTGCCCCCTCTCGGCGAGCGACCGCCTCACAAGGGGGGAGGTAAAATTCTCGCCACGCCCTATATTGAAGGAACATTTCCTGGAGGGGCGCATGAAATCCGTGGTTGTCACAGGCGCATCGACCGGCATCGGCTGGGGCTGCGTGAAGGTTCTTACGGCCGCGGGCTACCGGGTCTTCGGCAGCGTCCGCAAGCAGGCCGATGCCGACCGGCTGCAAGCCGAATTCGGTCCCAATTTCACGCCGCTGATCTTCGACGTGACCGACCAGGCGGCCGTGCGGCGCGGCGCCGAGATCGTCGAGAAGGCGCTGGGCGGCGAAACCCTGTTCGGCCTCGTCAACAATGCGGGCATCGCGGTTGCGGGACCGCTGCTCTATATCGGCATCGACGAATTGCGCCAGCAGCTTGAAGTCAATCTCATCGCGCAACTGACCGTGACGCAGGCGTTTGCGCCGCTCCTGGGCGCGGATACGTCGCGCAAAGGCGCGCCCGGCAGGATCGTGATGATGTCCTCCATCGGCGGCAAGAATGCGTTCCCCTTCATGGGGCCTTATTCGGCGAGCAAGTTCGGATTGGAAGGCTTGTCGGAATCGCTGCGCCGCGAATTGATGGTGTTCGGAATCGACGTCATCATGATCCGGCCCGGCGCGGTCGCCACCCCCATCTGGGACAAGGCCGACGAAGTCGATGTCACGCGCTTCTCCAACACGCCCTACTATTCCTCGCTCGACAAGGTGAAAGAGGTGATGATCGGCCAGGGCCGCAAGGGCTATCCGCCCGAACGCATCGGCCGTGCCGTGTTGAAGGCCTTGACCACCGCACGCCCCAAAACCGCCTACACCGAAAATCCCAACAAGCTGCAAGGCGCAGCCGTGCGCGTATTGCCCAAGCGCATGGTCGACCGCGCGGTAGCGGGCCAGCTTGGATTGAAGCGCAAAGGTTGAGCGTGCCCGAGCCGATACTTTCCGAACCTCACGCCAAACACCGACTGAAAACACTCGATGCGTTTCGCGGTATCGCGATCCTCGCGGTGCTGCTGTACCACTATACCTACCGCTGGGGGCCGCTCTGGCCCGATCATCGCGATTTCTACGGCTTCCAAACCAATGTGAGCTGGTTTGCGCTCGGAAGCTATGGCGTCGAGTTCTTCTTCATCATCTCCGGCTTCGTGATCTTCCTGACGCTGGAGCGTTGCAACGGCTGGCGCGATTTCGCGCTGCGCCGTTTCGCGCGCCTCTATCCCACGTACTGGGTGTGCATGCTGGTGACGTTCTTCGCCATCCACTGGTTCGGCAATCCCGATTTCTACCGCCGCCCCGTCGAACTTCTCGTGGGCTTCACCATGCTGTCGCAGCAATTCGGTGTCGGCTGGGTGGACGGTTCCTACTGGTCGCTGCTGATGGAATTGGTCTTCTATTTCTGGATCGCGCTGATCTTCTTCGCGTTCCGCAGCCGGTTTCTCGCGGCCTGGGTCGGCTTCTGCGTGCTCGCTTCGCTGGTCAACTATTTCGATTCACACTACGGCCGCATGTTCTTCGCCGCGCGATATCTCTGTTATTTCACGGCCGGGATGGCGTTCTACAGCGTCCATGCCCGGCGACCGCTGCGTTTCGTCGTTACGCTGTTCGTAACGGCTCTGGCTCTGTACCTGGCCTTCTTCTACGGCCACAGCACCAATGAGCACCTTCTCGTCGCGGGCATGGTGGCGCTGTTTGCGTTGTTCGCGAGCGGCAGGCTTCATTGGCTGGGACGCGGGCCGCTCGCCTATGTCGGCCTTGTCTCCTACCCGCTCTATCTCCTGCACAACCATATCGGCGTCAGCCTGATCGGCCATTTCAACCGGATCGGATGGCTGAACGGATGGGCAGCGATAGCGGCGACTTCTGCTATCGTTTTCGCCATGGCGGTGTGCGTGCACTACGCCGTCGAGCTTCCGTCGCAGAAGATCGTTCGCAGATTGTTTGAACGGTGGGGGTCGCTGCGGCTTGCGAAAGCCGCTTAATCCGCGTCCGCCTTGGCGCGCTTGCGCATATGCGGCAGCAATTCGCGTTTCCTCAAACGGATGGATTGCGGCGTCACTTCGACAAGTTCATCGTCTTCCAGATAAGCGATGGATTGTTCGAGTGTAAGCATCGTCGCCGGCGTCAACCGCACAGCTTCGTCCTTGCTGGTGGTGCGAATGTTGGTGAGCTGCTTGGCCTTGAGCGGATTGACGTCGAGATCGTTGTCCTTCGCGTTCTGACCGATGATCATGCCCTGATAGACTTTCGTGCCCGGGGTGATGAACAGCTTGCCGCGCTCCTCCAGGTACCAAAGCGCATAGGCAACAGCTTCACCATCGCCCGTCGAGATCAGCACGCCGTTGCGACGACCTTCGAGCGCACCCTTATGTGGCGCGAAGCTATGGAACATGCGGTTGATCACGCCCGTTCCGCGCGTATCGGTAAGGAATTCGCCGTGATAGCCGATCAAGCCGCGCGACGGCGCAAGGAACACGATGCGCGTCTTGCCTGCACCGGTCGGCCGCATATCCTGCAGCTCGCCCTTGCGCAGAGAGATCTTCTCGATGACGACGCCCGTGTAAGGATCGTCGACGTCGATGGTCACTTCCTCGATTGGCTCCAGCCGCTCACCGTTCTCGCCCGTCTGGAACAGCACGCGCGGACGCGAGATGGACAACTCGAAGCCCTCGCGGCGCATGGTCTCGATTAGCACACCCAACTGGAGTTCGCCGCGACCCGCAACCTCGAACGCACCTTCGCCCGTCTCCCGGAACTTGATGGCGACGTTGCCTTCCGCCTCGCGCAGCAGCCGCTCGCGGATGACGCGGCTCTGCACCTTGTCGCCCTCGCGTCCGGCAAGCGGCGAGTCGTTGACCGAGATCGTGATCGCCAATGTCGGCGGATCGATCGGCGTCGCATAGATCGGCTGCTCCACGTTCACGTCGCACAGCGTGTCGGCGACGGTAGCGTTCTGCAGGCCTGCGATGGCCACGATGTCACCCGCATACGCTACAGCTTCCGGCACACGCGCCAATCCGCGGAACGCCAGCAACTTGGTGGCGCGCGCGCGCTCCACTTCCTTGCCGTTGCGGTCGAGTGCCTTGATGACCCGGTTGACGTTGATGGAGCCGGACTCGATGCGCCCCGTCAGGATGCGCCCGAGATAAGGATCGGCCTCGAGCGTGGTGACCAGCATCGTGAACGGATAATCGTCGCCCGCCTTCGCGATCGGCTTGGGCTTCGGCACATCGGCGACGATCCGCTCGAACAGCGGCGTCAGATCCTTGCGCTCGTCCTCCAGTTCGTTGACCGCCCAGCCGCTGCGGCCCGACGCATAGAGATGATGGAAGTCGAGCTGGTCGTCGTTTGCCTCCAGCGCGAGGAACAGGTCGAAGATGCTCTCCAGCGTCTCCGTGGGCTGCGCGTCCTGCCGGTCGATCTTGTTGATGACCACGATGGGTTTCAGGCCCAGCTTCAGCGCCTTGGAGAGCACGAATTTGGTCTGGGGCATGACCGACTCGGCGGCATCCACCAGCAGCACCACGCCGTCGACCATGGAGAGGATGCGCTCCACCTCGCCGCCGAAATCGGCGTGGCCGGGCGTATCCACGATGTTAATGCGCACGTCCCGCCACTCGACGCTGGTGCACTTGGCGAGGATGGTGATGCCCCGCTCGCGCTCCAGGTCGTTGGAATCCATGGCGCGCTCGTCCATGTGCTGGTTCTCGCGCACGGCGCCAGCCTGTTTGAGGAGCTGATCCACGAGCGTGGTCTTGCCATGGTCAACATGGGCGATGATGGCGATGTTCCGGATATCCATGGGGTGCCGCTTTGGAGAGCGCGGGCTTATAGACGCAAGGACCGGCCGGGGCAATTTCCCCAGCCGCGGCTTTCTTACTCCGGATCACACGATTTTCACTTAATCGTGGGACCATGCCGGAACCTGTTGCCGGGCCGGGACTTTTCCCATTTGGTCTCGCGCAAACGCCGCAAGGCGCGTGCCCGCTCTCGCGCCGGGCGGCAATCGCGTGTAGGACACGGTTCGGGAGCGTTCGATATTCTGAGGTGGCGGCCGCGAGCGGCCGCCGCGAGGATGGACATGGGCAATATGAGCCTCCCGGAAGAGCTTCGGTCTTCCAGCACGTTCCAGCGCTTTCCCGGTATTCAGCGACGGACGGGCTCGCGGACCAGATTGATTCTGGGCGCGATCGGCGCGCTTCTGGCGGTGGCTCTCGTCTGGTGGATATTCGGATCGGGCCCCGGCAAATCCAAACCCACTCCAAAACCGCCGGTGATCGTGGCCACGGCTGTCGAAAAGCCGGTGACGGTGTTCGAGCGTACTATCGGAACGGTGGTCGCCAACGCTACCGTGCAGGTGACCTCGCGCGTCGAAGGCCAGCTTGTTTCGGCGGCTTTCAAGGAAGGCGATTTCGTTCGCAAGGGCGACCTGCTTTTCCAGCTTGATCCGCGCCCCTTCCAGGCGGCGCTCGAACAAACCATTGCGACACAGAACAAGGATCAGGCGCAAGCCAGTGCTGCCGCGCACGACGCCCAACGCTATGCGGCCCTGGTGGCGCAGGGCGCCGTGTCGCGCAGCCAGGCCGATCAATTCGCCGCCAACGCAAAAGCCATGGCCGCAACGGTGGCCGCCGACAAAGCCAATGTCGATGCCGCGCGGCTGAATCTGATCTATACCCAAATCCGTTCGCCGGTCGACGGAAAGACGGGCGCGATTGCGATTCAACCGGGCAACATCGTGCCGGCGAACGGTTCGACGCCGCTTGTGACGATCACACAGATCCAGCCGATCAAGGTTTCGTTCTCGCTGCCGCAAAGCGACGTGCCGCGTATCCAGGCGCAGATGCGGTCGGGCGGACTTACGGCCACCGTGCAGGTGCACGCGACCGGCGGGAAGGAACTGCACGCGCCGGTGACGTTCATCGGCAACGAGGTGGACGACAAGACCGGCACCATCGAAATGCGCGCGACCTATGACAACGCCGACAACGCGCTGGTGCCGGGTCAGCTTGTCGATGTGAAGGTGGCGCTGAAGGACATCCCCGAGGCGGTGGTCGTGCCCCACGACGCGATCAATGTCGGACCCGAGAACCGCTTCGTCTATGTCGTGACCAAAGAGAACAAAGCCGACATGCGCACCGTCGACGTGCTCTATGACGACGGGATTCATGCGGCGATCTCCGGCAAGGTGAAGGCGGGCGACCGCGTGGTGACGGAGGGGCAGCTGCGCCTGGTGCCCGGCCGGAAAGTCACCATCGCCAAACAGCGGGCCAAGGGCGCCACGCCGCGGACATGAATATTTCCGAGCCGTTCATCCGCCGCCCGGTCATGACGATCCTCGTCATGGCGGCGCTGCTGATCTTCGGGGCGTTCGGCTATTCGAACCTGCCGATCAGCGAATTGCCGAATGTCGACTTCCCGACCATTCGGGTGAGCGCTTCGCTGCCGGGCGCCGATCCCCAAACCATGGCGTCGGCCGTCGCCACGCCGCTTGAAGCGCAGTTCACGACCATCGCGGGCATTTCCTCGATGACCTCGTCGAGTTCGCAAGGCTCGACCACGATCACCATCCAGTTCAATCTCGACCGCAACATCGACGCCGCGGCACAGGACGTTCAATCCGCCATCGCGGCAACGGCGCGCAAATTGCCGCCGGAAATGCCCAGCCCGCCCACCTTGCGCAAGGTGAACCCGGCGGACAGCCCGATCCTTTACATCTCCATGCGTTCGCCCGCCCTCCCGATGCAGGAAGTTGACAAATATGCCGAGACATTGCTCGCGCGTCAGATTTCCACTGTCGAAGGTGTCGCACAGGTGAATGTCTATGGCGGCCAACAATTCGCGGTCCGAATCCAGGTCGATCCAACGGAGCTTGCTGCGCGGGGCATTGGCATCGACCAGGTGGCGACGGCCGCAACCAACGCCAATCCCAACACGCCGACAGGCTCGTTCAACGGGCCGTCGCAGGCGACGCTTATCCATGCGACCGGACAAATGGACAATGCCGCGGACTTTTCCAGACAGATCGTGGCCTACCGCGATGGCGCACCGATCCGACTGAAGGATGTGGGCCGCGTGCTGGACAGCGTGGCGAACGACAAGGTGGCGAGCTGGTACAATGGCGAGCGCGGCATCCTTCTGGCGATACAGCGCCAACCTGGATCGAACACCATCGCGGTGGTGGATGCGATCAAGAAGATCCTGCCACAATTCAAGGCGCAGCTGCCGGCGTCGGTGAAGCTCGACGTCGCTTATGACCGCAGCGAATCCATCCGCGCTTCCGTGGCAGATGTGCAGGAGACGTTGCTGATAGCCGCCATATTGGTGATCGCCGTCATCTTCGTGTTCCTGCGAACGTTCTCGGCGACGTTCGTGGCCTCGCTGGCACTGCCCATTGCAGTCGTCGGCACGTTCGCGGGCATGTCCTATCTCGGCTACAACCTCGACAATCTTTCGCTGATGGCGCTGACTCTTTCGGTCGGTTTTGTTGTCGACGACGCCATCGTTATGCTGGAAAACATCGTCCGGCATGTCGAAGAGGGCGAGAAGCCATATGAGGCTGCACTCAAGGGATCGAAGGAAATCGGTTTCACGATCCTTTCGATGACGGTGTCGCTGGCGGCGGTGTTCATCCCGGTGCTGTTCATGGGCGGCATTGTGGGGCGCCTGCTGCACGAATTCGCCATGACTATCGTGATCGCCATCGTGGTTTCGGGCATCGTGTCGGTCACGCTGACACCCATGCTGTTGAGCCGGTTGTTGAAGCCTGGCAAGGAAGCCCATCACGGCAAGTTCTACGAATGGAGCGAGCGCTCCTTCGACCGGCTGCAGAACGGTTATGAGCGGTCGCTCCGCTGGAGCCTCAGGCATCGCTTTCTGATCTTCCTCGTCTTCGTGGGCAGCCTGGCTGCTACCGTCGGCATGTTCATGATCTCCAAGGTCGACTTCCTTCCGAGCACCGATTCCGGGCAGATCATCGGCTCGACGGAAGCGGCAACGCGCACCTCGTTCGACAAAATGGTCGAATACCAGAAGGAAGCTGCCGCCATCGTATCCCAAGATCCTTATATCGAAGGTGTGATGTCGTCGGTTTCCGGCGGCGGCTCCTCGAAGACCAACACAGGATCGCTGTTCCTGCGATTGAAGCCCTATGACGAGCGGCCCGGCGCGGACGACATCATTCAGGAATTGCGGCCGAAGCTCGCGCATCTTCCCGGATTGAACGTCTATCTCACCAACCCGCCCGCTATCCGTATCGGCGGCCGGCAATCGAAATCGCAATATCAATACACGTTGCAGGCGCTCGATCAGGGCGTGCTGCAGGACAGCGCGACGCGGCTGATGAATGCGCTGGCGACAAAGCCGGGTTTTCAGGACGTGACGAGCGATCTCGACATGTCGACACCGGCTGTCGATATTGTGATCGATCGCGACAAGGCGGCCGCTTTGGGTGTGACGCCCGCAGCGATCGAGACCGCATTGGGCGCTGCATATGGCGGCGGACAGATATCGCAGATCTATACCGACATCGACACCTATCAGGTGATCCTCGAGCTTTTGCCAGAATACCGTGCCGATCCATCCTCGCTCTCGAAGCTTTACGTTACGGCGGCGGACGGCACGACATTGGTGCCGCTGACGGCGGTGACAAGGATCGGGCCGGGGACCATGCCGCTCACGGTCAACCATCTGGGCCAGCTTCCGGCGATCACCCTTTCGTTCAACCTCGAACCGGGCGTCGCGTTGTCGGACGCGGTGCGCACGATCGAAGAGACGCAGCGCGAAATCCGTTTGCCCGCGACGGTGCAGACGTCGTTCCAGGGAACGGCGCAGGCGTTCCAGGAATCGACCAGCAGCATGGCCGTGCTGCTCGTCCTTGCCATCGTCGTGATCTACATCATTCTCGGCATCCTCTATGAAAGCTTCATCCATCCTTTGACGATTCTATCCGGTCTTCCGAGTGCGGCGGTGGGTGCGTTGCTGACGTTGTTCGTTTTCCACCAGCTCTATCTGTGGGGCATCGTTTCGTCCGACGCGACACTCAGCCTTTACGCCTTTGTCGGCATGATCATGCTGATCGGCATCGTGAAGAAGAACGCCATCATGATGATCGACTTCGCGCTCGCCCGCCAACGCAGCGAGAACGCGAAACCGGAAAATGCGATCTACGAAGCGGCCATCGTGCGGTTCCGCCCGATCATGATGACGACGGCGGCGGCGTTCATGGGAACGCTGCCCATCGCCATCGGTTTCGGCGCGGGGTCGGAAGCGCGCCAACCCCTGGGCCTTGCCGTTGTCGGCGGGCTTGTGCTGTCGCAGCTTCTGACGCTCTACATCACGCCGGTGATCTATGTATATCTCGACGAACTCGGCAGCCGCGTTTCGCACTGGCGCGGACGCGGGGCACAGCCCCATCCGGCGGAATAGCTATTTCTCCGTCAGCTTTCGCACTTCCGCGATCTCTTCCGGCGTGAGTTGCCAATCGGCGGCTGCAACATTGGCATCGATCTGTTCGGGCCTGGTCGCACCGGCGATGACGCTTGCCACCGTTTGCTCCGAAAGCAGATAGCCGAAAGCCAGTTCGAGCAGCGCGTGATTTCGCGCCGCCGCGAACGCCTTCAGCTTGTCGACGATCTCGAAATTCTCTTTCGTCATATAGCGGTTGGCGAGATATTTCATCGCGGCCATGCGCGTGCCGGCGGGCGCGCTTTCATCGGCTTTGTATTTGCCGGTGAGCATGCCCGACGCGAGCGGGAAATAGGGAAGCAGGCTCCTCCCCTTCGCCTTCAACGCGGGAATACGTTCGCGTTCGGCATCACGGGCGAGCAGGCTGTATTCGTCTTGCGAGGCGACCCATGGCGAAAGCGAATTCTCCTTGGCGATCCAGAGCGAATCCACGATCTCCCATGCGGGCATGTTGGAACAGCCGATGAAACGCACCTTGCCCGCATTCACCAGATCGTCGAGGGCGCGCAGTGTTTCCTCGATAGGCGTTTTCGGATCGGGCGTGTGGAGCTGGTAGAGGTCGATCCAATCCGTCTTCAGGCGACGAAGGCTGTCTTCGACGGCTTTGGCGATGTAGTGGCGCGAGGCACCGGATTTGGCGCCATCGTCATCCATCTTCATGCCGAATTTGGTGGCGAGCACGATGTCCTTGCGGCGATCTCCCAGGATTTCGCCGAGCGTGGATTCCGAGCCGCCGCGATTGCCGTAGATGTCGGCGGTGTCGAACAGGGTGATGCCCTTTTCGATGGCGCGGTCGATCACGCGCTGCGATGCCTCTTTCGGGATCATGCCGAAATTGTTGCATCCGAGGCCCACGACGGAGACTTCGAGGCTGGAAGTGCCGAGTTTTCGTTTTTGCATGGGATGTCTCTCAAGGCGCCCGTGAAAGCCTAGGCTTTAGCGCGCGCCCTGTCCTTGAGGTTCCGCAGCAAGGCGCGCCCCCTCCGACGGAATGGTCTGGGCCTCCTTGTGCCACGCACGCATCTCGGCGGTGTAGCTCCAAATCAAGATGAAATTCTTATGTAGGTGAATTTACGTCTTGGTTGGCGCGGCATAGCTCGGGAAGGGGCCGACCGGGAAAGGCTGCTCGTCGCGGACGCAGGAAACATAGGCCAGCAGTTCCCAGAGGTACTGGATCACGTTCAGGCTGGTCCGGCGCAGTTCCTCGCTCACCCGGTTGTTGATGAGGATGGCGATCAGCTGGACGGCGGCCAGCACCAGGACGACCCAGAAGGTGAACCAGGCGATCACCGCGAACAGCAGCGAATAAAGCAGGCGCGAGCCAGAAAACGGGGTGGGGACGGCTGGCGGATGCGCGTTGTCGCCGGTGGTCGCGTCGGTCATCGGTCCCTCCAAGGACGGGCATCAACGCCCCTCTTTAGCTAGGGACGGGGTTTACCGGTTCAAGGGGCGCCGCCGGGCCAAAGCGTCGAATGGAGTGGCCAGTAGCAGGCCGGCCACAAAGCCGCCGATATGGGCCTGCCAGGCGATCAGGCGGACCTGGGCGTCCATGCCGATCCCCGTATAGCCTGCCAGAACATTGGCCAGCAGCCAGAACAGTGTGAAGACGACGATCTGGCCGGAGAACAGCGGGGCCAGCCGTGGGAAGGGTTCGCCTTCGATCCAGATGCGGGCCCGGAGCATGCGGATGCCGGCGCCCATCAGGCCCGAGATGGCACCTGACGCCCCTATCACCGGGTTGTCCGAACCCCAGTTGGTCGCGAGATGGGCGAAAGCCGCCGCGATGGCGCAGAGAAAGAAGATTGTCAGAAACAGCCACGGCCCCCAGCGGCGCGCGACGATGGGGCCGAAGGCGAGCAGCCAGAGGCAGTTGATGGCGACATGGCTGAGGTCGCCATGCAGGAAGGCATAGCCGACAAAGGGCACAGCCAGATCGAACAGCGACTGGTGCGCGGCGCCGTGCGCCGCGAGATAGTGGGCGGAATAGCGTGCAGGCCAGAACGCGAAATCCGCCAGGATGCGATCGCCAATGTTCGGGGGCGCGAAGGCCCAGCCGAGATAGGCAAGCACCAGCACCGCGATGGTCGCCACCACGATGAACGGGACGCGCAGCATCGGCTGGTGCGCGGGGTGAGGTTCCTGGAGAAAGGCCATGCGCCTTAGTAGGGGCGCATCAGCGCCGCTTCAACCAGCGGCAGGCGGTCGTTGCCGAAATACATGTCGGTGGTGTTCACGAACATGGTGGGCGAACCGAAGCCGCCACGCGCGATGACCTCTTCGGTGTTGGCCTTCAGGCGCTCCTTGATGTCGGCATCTTCGCTGCGGGCGAGGATCGCCGCCGGATCGAGACCTGCTTTCCGGCAGACCTCTTCGAGCACGCCCTTCTGACTCACGTCTTTCAGATCTCCCCAATAGGTTTCGAAGGCCGAGCGCGCGAAGGGAATCAACGCATCCATTTCCTGGGCCGCGAGCGCGCATCGCATCATCGAAACGGCGCGCACGGGGAACACCGGAGGGCGGCCGATCTTGACGCCCACGAGCCTCGCCCAGTCCTGCAGATCTTTCTCATAATAGGACGCCTTGCGCTTATCGGGATTCGCCCTGCGATCGTAGACATCCTGGTTAACCGCATTGAACACGCCGCCTACCAGAATCGGCTTCCACACAATTTCCGCGCGTGTTCGTTCAACGATTGCATGGATGCGTGTGAAGGCGAGATAGGTCCAAGGCGAGGAACAATCGAAGAAAAATTCGATCTTCGCCATGCGCGTCTCCGATTTTTCAGCGATTCAAGGTTAGCGGCGTTCGTTTCAGTTTGAAACAAATTGGATGGTTAAAACACGTTTACGACTGGCACGGGGGTTGCTGCGAGGACTGCGGATCATTGCCGGATTTCGCCCATGCCGTACGGCATCAAACTGGCTTTCGCAATCGGCGCGGCGTTCTTCGTGCCGGTTGCGGCGTTCGCGGGAGATTTCTCCAGCGACGATTCCTACAGCCATCCTTACGGCATGGCGGCGGGGCAGGAAAACCAGCCGGTCAACGCCTCCCTGCGCGACGCCAACGGCAATCTGACGGTCGTCAACGGACAGTTCACCTCGTCTGCGATGAGCCAGCAATCGGGGCTTTCCACCATGTCGTCGGGCGTGGGCTTCGGCAACGCGCAGGCGACCGCGGTCGGCAATTCGCTCAACGTCGTCACGGTGGGTTCGGGGAACACCGTGGTCGTCAACGCCCATCAGGAAAACACCGGGAACCAGACGGCGACCGTCAGCACGAACGGTCACTGAGGAAATTCGACCCAATGATTTCGCGCGGACGCAAATATTTCACCAGACCGGTCGCCATCGCGCTGGCGGCGATCACGCTGACGGGCTGCATCACGCCCACGGCGGACAAGAACACCGGGCGATACACAGCACCCATCGGCGATGCGCCGGTCATCACCAACGAAACGCCCTATTCGGCGGCGCTGCGCTGCCTGACCGGATACACGGCGACCCGGCCCATTCATGTCGCGGTGGGGCAGATCGCCGACTACACCGGCAAGACCGAAGCCGACAATGGCGGGCGAAAGCTGACGCAGGGTGCTGCCCTGATGGCGATGAGCGCGCTCGCCAAAGCTGGCGTGCCGCTGGTCGAACGCTTCGACACCTCCGTCGCCGAGATGGAACTGAAATATGCCAACAACAAGCTGATCTCGGCGGACGGATTGCGCGGCAGCCTGGGCAACGGCGATTACCGCAAGATCTATGCGGGCTCGATTCCGGGCTCGGACTATTATCTGGTCGGCGGCATCACCGAACTGAATTTCAATATCCGCTCGATGGGCGCCAATGCGGATGGCGGCGAGACCGCCACCGACGGCATCAAGGCGACCGCGGGCGTGAACCTGTATGTGATGAATGTCGGGCTGGACCTTCGGCTGGTCGACACCAACACGCTCGAAGTGGTCGACGTGATCTCCTACCAGAAGCAGATCATCGGGCGGCAGCTTTCGGCGGGCGTGTTCGACTTCCTGGGCCAGCACTTCTTCGACGCGAGCATCGGCGAAAGCGCGCTGGAACCGATCCAGCTTGCGGTGCGCAGCGTCATCGAGCGCGCCACGCTCGAAATCGTTTCACGGCTCTACAGGACGCCGGAAGGCGCCTGTACGTCGCGATTGGGGACTGCGGACGATCCGCTGGCAGGCCCCGGAGACCGCGTCTCCACACAGGCAAAAGCCGCTCCAGCGAAGATCGTACCAGCAACATCCACCACCGAGGAGAAATCTCATGTTGCAACTCAGCAAAATGCTTATCGCTACTACAGCTCTAATGACCCTAACGAGCTTGGCTTACGCGGCGGATACGGTTCCTCCGCCTCCGCCACAGGGCAGTGACATCCTGAACGGCCAGGTGAATCTGAATTCGCAGTCGACGACGTTGAACACGAATATCCTCAACGTCTCGGGCGATGTTTCAGGACAAGCGGTCACCGGCGGCAATGTGTTGAGCGTGGTGACGATGCAGAACGCCAACGTCACCAACAACCAGTATGTTTCCGGCGTCGTCGTCTCGTCGAAGGTGAATGCCGACATCCAGAACGTGGGCGGCGGAGCAAGCCTGGTGTCGCAGGCGATCTGCAACTCGGCCGACGTTTCGACCGATCCGACGACCACCAACGTCTATTCCAACCAGGAATGTGACGCGAAAGACCCGTCCGCGCAGATGAACGCCAACCTCAAGAACATCGGCGGCGATGTTTCGCTGGCGACGACGGCTGTGGCAAACACTTTCTCGGAAGACAGCAATGCTGCCAACGCGGCGGTGCAGAACTATCAGGTCAACAAGGCGGGTACCTTTGCGACCTCCAACACCACCATCACCAACGCCGGTGGAGATGTGAGCGTGTCGGCGACCGCGATCGGCAACAACGCGCAGATCGTGCATTACTCGACCACGCCCTGATCCGGGCGGAATGCTCCGCGGGCGCTTTTTGGGGCGAAAACGGGAAGCGCTGCGAGAAAGAGGGAGAGCCAAAAGCTCTCCCTCTTTCTTATTTGCGGATGGCGGCGTCGAGCGCCAGCACATGGCGCGCCTGAACGAGATGCGGCTGGTCCAGCATCTTGCCGTCGAGCGAGGCCACGCCTGCGCCCGATGCGAACGCTTCGACGACCCGTTTGGCGTGCGCCACATCGGCCTTGGAGGGCGTGAAGGCGGCGTTGATGATCTCCACCTGATCGGGGTGGATGGCGAACATGCCGGAGAAGCCCTCGCGCTGGGCCGCGCGGGCGACGCGGTCAAGACCTTTTGAATCGCGGAAATCGGCGTGCAGCGTTTCGATGGCCGCAACGCCCGCGGCCTTGGCGGCGATCAGCGTGAGCGAGCGGACCATCTTGTAGGTGAAAAAGAACTCGCCGGTTTCGTCGCGGTTGGTGGCGGCGCCGAGCGCTGCGGAGAGATCTTCGGCGCCCCAACTGAGTGCTGCGAGACGCGGCGGCGGCGAGCGGTAATCCATCAGCGACATCACCGCGACGGGGGTTTCGGTGGCGACGGGCAAGGTCTTGATCGCGCCGAGCGGCAGGCCGTGGCGGGCTTCATAAGCGGTGAGATCGTTGTCGAGGACGCGCAACGCTTCGGGGCCATCGGGCTTCGGCACGATCACGCCATCCGGTTTGGCGCTGACGATGGCTTCGAGATCGGCGCTGTAATCGGGCGTGCCGACGGGGTTGACGCGCACCCAGAGGGCGGCGCGCGATTTGCGCTCGCTGACATAAGTATGCGCGAGCTTGCGCGCGGCGGGGCGATTGGCGGCGGCCACCGCATCTTCGAGATCGAGGATCAGCGCGTCGGCGGGAGAAGTTTCAGCCTTGGCGAGCTTCTTTTCGCTGTCGGCGGGGACGAACAGGAAGGACCGCAGGATCATGGCTTTTTCAGCATCAGCGCCGAGCGCTTGCACTGGGCGACGATTTCATTGCGCTGATTGATGGCGCGGTGGAGGAACACGACGATGCCCTGCGTCGGGCGCGATTTGGATTCGCGTTTCTCCAGCACCTCGGTTTCGACATGCAACGTGTCGCCGTGGAAGACGGGTTTGGGGAAGCGCACCTCATCCATGCCGAGATTGGCGACCGTGGTGCCGAGCGTGGTTTCGCCGACCGAAATGCCGATCATCAATCCCAGCGTGAACAGCGAATTGACGATGCGGGTGCCGAATTCGGTGCCCTTGGCATATTCCTCGTCCAGATGAAGCTGGGCGGGGTTGTGGGTCATGGCGGTGAAGAAGACGTTGTCGGCTTCCGTCACCGTGCGGCGGATCGGATGGGCGAAGGTCTGACCGATGGAGAATTCGTCGAAATAGAGTCCGGGCATTTTGCCTCTCAATAGGATTTGGGAAGTCCAAGCACGTTTTCGGCGATAAACGAAAGAATGAGTTGCTCCGTCACCGGCGCGATGCGCGGGAGCATGGATTCTCTGAACAATCGTTCGACCTGATATTCCTTGGCGTAGCCCATGCCGCCATGGGTCATCACGCTTCTGGTGCAGGCATCGAACGCGGCGCGTGCCGCCAGGAACTTGGCGGCGTTGGCTTCGGCGCCGCAAGGTTGTTTGGAATCGTAGAGCGATGCCGCGCGCAGGCACATCCACCAGGCGCTTTCGAGATAGGCCCAGCTTTCGGCGAGCGGATGCTGGATGCCCTGGTTCTGGCCGATGGGGCGACCGAAGACGACGCGCTCTTTCGCATAGACCGCCGCGCGGTGAAGCGCATCGCGGCCCAGGCCGATGGCTTCGGAACCGATCAGGATGCGTTCGGGATTGAGGCTGTCGAGCAGATAACGAAAGCCTTTGCCTTCTTCGCCGATGCGGTCTTCTTCCGGCACATGCAGGTCGTCGATGAAGACGGCGTTCGAATCGACCGCTGCGCGGCCCATCTTGGGGATGCGGCGGACTTCGACTTTGGCGCGGTCGAGGTCGGTGTAGAACAGCGTCATGCCGTCGGTCGGCTTTTTGCTGTCGGCTTTGGGGGTGGTGCGTGTCAGCAGCAAAATCTTGTCGGCGACCTGGGCCGTGGTCGTCCACATCTTGCGGCCTTTGACGATGTAGCCATCGTTGGTGCGGCGCGCGAAGGTTTCGATGCTGGTCGTATCCAATCCGGCATTCGGTTCGGTGACGCCGAAGCAGGCTTTCTGTTCGCCGTTGATCAGCGGCGGCAGGAAGCGGGCCTTCTGTTCGTCGGTGCCGTGCACGACGATGGCGTGCGGACCGAAGATGTTGAGGTGGATGGAAGACGCCGCCGCATAACCGCCGCCGCCACGCCCCACCGTGTGCATCATGATCGCGGCTTCGGTGACGCCGAGCCCTGCGCCGCCATATTCCGGCGGCATGGCAATGCCGAGCCAGCCACCATCGGCCATGGCCTTGTGGAATTCGTGGGGGAACCGGGCTTCCTCATCGAGGGTCGACCAGTAGTCGTCGCCGAAACGCGCACAAATCTTGCCGACACTCTCTTCGATAGCGCGTTGCTGCTCTGTGTAGGCGATGTCCACGGCGTTCCCCGAAAATCGTTCCAGTTCAAAGTATTAGGGCGAAACCCGAAGCGGATTCCGGGCGGCGGAGCAGGATAAGCCCAAGGCGCGGTTGCACGCGAGGGCGCACCCATTATGATGGAGAAATAACGGGAAACGCCTTGCATTCGCCATACAAAAAGCGCCCGCTTGCGGCCTCGGGAGAAACGCAAAACGCGAATGCGGCCATGGAGATACGCAAAATCCGATGAGTCACGATTCGGCTGATGGGCTGGCGGTTGCCGAGCCCCAGCGTCCGGGCGGCATGAAGCCAACCGACACAAGCGATCCGAACTACTTTCACAAGGTTGTCGATTGCCAATGGGCGTGCCCCGCGCACACCCCGGTGCCCGAATATATCCGCCTGATCGCGGAAGGCCGTTATTCCGACGCCTACATGATCAACTGGAAGTCGAACGTGTTTCCCGGCGTGCTGGGCCGCACCTGCGACCGGCCCTGCGAACCGGCCTGCCGCCGCGGGCGCGTGGAAAAGGAACCGGTGGCGATCTGCCGGTTGAAGCGCGTCACCTATGACAACAAGGACGACGTTTCGGGGCGGATGCCGAAACCGGCCGCGCAGAAGAACGGCAAGCGCATTGCGCTCGTCGGCGCAGGCCCCGCCTCGCTGACCGTGGCGCGCGATCTTCTGCCGCTTGGCTATCACGTCACCATCTACGACGCCGATCCGTTCGCGGGCGGGATGATGCGCACGCAGATCCCGAAATTCCGCCTGCCGGAAAGCGTGCTGGACGAGGAATGCAATTACATTCTCGATCTTCAACCCGAAACGAAATTCGGCCAACGCATCGACAGTCTGAAGGCGCTGCTCGCCGAGAACTATGACGCGATCTTCGTGGGCTGCGGCGCGCCGCGCGGGCGCGATCTCGACGTTCCGGGACGCAAGGAAGCGGCCGCGAATATCCATATCGGCATCGACTGGCTTTCCAGCGTTTCGTTCGGCCACACCACCAAGATCGGCAAGCGCGTGATCGTGCTGGGCGGCGGCAACACGGCGATGGATTGCTGCCGTTCGTCGCGCCGGCTCGGCGGCGAGGAGGTGCGCGTGGTCGTGCGGTCGGGCGTCGAGGAAATGAAAGCCAGCCCTTGGGAAAAGGACGACGCACTGGGCGAAGGCA